>JBAXBG010000035.1:0-21333 GCA_037142115.1 Verrucomicrobiota bacterium
GCCGAGATCCAGCACGTCGTCCGCGCCACTGGAGCCGCCGCCGCGGACGACGTGCTGGATCTCGGCCCGGCGCGCGGCCGCTTCGGGGCAGTGCTGCCGCTGCGCGTCGGCCCGGGCGACGACGCCAGCTGCTTCAACCTCAACCAGGTGGCGCGCCCGCGCTTGCTGGCGACCAACGCCGCGGCGCTGACGCGGTTAGGAGCCTTTCCCGTCAAGCAGGTGGTGGCAGGTGCCGCCAGAGACTGGAGCACCCTGCGCGAGGGGCCGGTGATGCGCGCGTTCATCGATGAAACCACCCTGCTGTGGGTGCTGAAAAAAAAGCTGGGCGAGCGCTTGATCTATCAGGACGAGTGGGGCCGCGATTTCCCGCTGGAGATCGCCGGCACGCTCGACGGGACGGTGTTTCAGGGCGGCATGGTGGTCGATGAAACCCGCTTTTTGGAACACTATCCGTCGGCCCCAGGGCCCCGCTTGTTTCTGTTGGAAAGCGGCGCGGACCCCGAGTCCGGGCGCGCGCTGTTGCAGCAGGCGCTGGCCGGGCAAGGCGCGATGGTGACCACCACCCGCGAGCGCCTGGCCGCCTTCCACGGGGTGGAAAATACCTACATCTCGATCTTCCAGGCGCTCGGCGGACTCGGCGTCATTCTCGGCAGCGCCGGCCTGGGCCTGGTGACCGCCCGCAACCTGCTGGAACGGCGCCACGAATTCGCCATCCTGCACACGCTGGGCGTGCCGATGGAGGTCACCCGGCGCGTCGTCTGGCACGAAACCGCCCAGTTCATCCGCTGGGGGCTTGGCATCGGACTGGTGGCCGCGGTGGTCGCGATCCTGCCGGCGCTGGCCGCGGGCGGCGGCCTGCGGGCGCTGGCGTGGATCCTGTTGCTGTTAGCCGGGATCGCCGCCACTGCCGCGCTCGGCTCATGGCTGGGGTACCTCTGGCAGATCCGCCCCGCGCTCCACGCCGCGCGGGAATCCGGCCCGTAGGCGCGCGGATGACAGCGCGCTCCCGCGTTCTGACGAACGCGCCTCCCCCGGCACCGAATTGGTTGGACGCCGGCCGCGCCCGCCGTGCTAGAATAGGTGGGGAGCGGCGCAGCGGGCTCCGGGCAACCTAACAACAATATGCAGCCATCCTCTCTGTTCAGCTTGGGTTTCGTGGTTTCACTGGCGGGATTCGCCCTGGGCGGGTTGCCGGCGGCGGGCGCGGATTGGCCGCAATTCCGCGGACCGAAGCTGGATGGAAAATCGGCCGAAACCGGGGTCATCCACAACTGGGAGCAGAAAGCCCCGGAGTGCCTGTGGCTGGGCGAAGGCCTGGGCAAGGGCTATGCCGGCGTGGCGGTGGTGGGCGAGCGGATCTACACCACCGGCGATTTGCCCGCCGGCCAGGGCGTGGTGGCGATCAATGCCAAGGACGGCAAGGTGGTGTGGACCACCGTGCTGACCGAAGGGGCGCCCAAACACGGCTACGAGGGCGCACGCTGCACGCCGACCGTCGCGGGAGACCACCTGTGGGTGACCACTTCTAACGGCAACATCGCCTGCCTTACCACCGCCGGCAAGCTGGTCTGGCAGAAAAGCTTTGAGAAGGACTGGGGCGGCAAGATGATGTCCGGATGGGGGTATTCGGAATCGGTGCTCATCGATGGCCCGGCGGCGGTCTGCACCCCCGGCGGCCCGGACGCCATGCTGGTGGCCCTCGACAAGCTCACCGGCCAGGAGCTGTGGAAATGCAAGGTGCCCGAGTTCGGCAAAACCGGCAAGGATGGCGCGGGCTACAGCTCGATTGTGATTTCCCAGGCGGCGGGCGTGAAACAATACGTGCAGATGACCGGCCGCGGGGTGATCGGGGTGCGGGCCGCCGACGGCAAATTCCTGTGGGGCTACGATCACTCGGCCAACGGCGTGGCCAACATCTCCAGTCCGGTGATCGCGGGCGAGCAGGTGTTCAGCTCATCGGCCTACGGTGCCGGCGCAGGCTTGGTCACCCTGGTGAAGGATGGCGACGGGGTGAAAGCCGAGGAGGTTTACTTTCTGAAGCCCGGCGTGCTCCAAAACCACCATGGCGGCATGGTGGAAGCGGACGGCTATCTTTACTGCGGCCACAAGCAAAACGGCGGTGACCTGGTCTGCCTCGAACTCAAGACCGGCCAGCTGATGTGGGGACCGGTCAAGGCACCCGGCAAGGGCTCGGCCGCGGTCACCTATGTCGACGGCCACCTGTTATTCCGTTACCAGGACGGGCTGGTGGTGTTGGTGGAGGCCACCCCCAAGGAGTTCCGCCTCAAAGGCTCGTTCAAGCCGCAATTCCAACAAAAGGAATCCTGGGCGCATCCGGTGGTCTCCGGCGGCCGGCTCTATCTGCGCGAGCAGGACAAGCTGATGTGCTACCAGCTCTGATACCATCTCCAATAAATAAGGGGACTCTGCCCTACGTTCGCTAGAACCACTGATTACACTGAGTTACTGATTTTTTCTTAGAGCTCTCTTCAATCTGTAAAATCAGTGGATTCAGTGGTTCAATTTTCACATCGTCCATACAGTCGCAATAATTTTCAAAAGCGGTCTAACTCACCACGGCAGCGGGAAGTCGCGATTGAAGTGGAAGACCCGCTCGCGCAGCGCGGCCAGCTTGGCGAGGTTGGTGGAATCCGCCAACGCCTCCTGGATGAAGTCGGCGACTTGTTCGACATGGATTTCCTTCATGCCGCGGGTGGTGACGGCCGGGGTGCCGATGCGGATGCCGCTGGGTTTCATCGGACTGCCGGTGTCGAACGGGATGCCGTTCTTGTTGACCGTGATGCCGGCGAGGTCGAGGGCGTGCGAGGCGTCGGCGCCGTTGAGGCCCTTCGGGCGGAGATCGACTAACATCAGGTGGTTGTCGGTGCCGCCCGACACGATGCGGAAGCCGTGGTG
The DNA here is from genome assembly GCA_037142115.1 of Verrucomicrobiota bacterium. Classification (GTDB taxonomy): domain Bacteria; phylum Verrucomicrobiota; class Verrucomicrobiia; order Verrucomicrobiales; family Akkermansiaceae; genus Luteolibacter. Next base: position 2,917 of record JBAXBG010000035.1, read on the forward strand.
GGCGAGGCGGGCGGCCATCGCCCGGGCGTTGAGGACGATCTGCTGTTGGTAGTCCTTGAAGCCGGGCTGGAGCGCCTCGTGGAAGCAGACGGCCTTGGCGGCGATGACGTGCATCAGCGGCCCGCCCTGGATGCCCGGGAACACCTGCGAGTCGATTTTCTTGGCGAACTCAGCCTTGCACAGGATGATGCCGCCGCGCGGGCCGCGCAGCGACTTGTGGGTGGTGGAGGTGACGAAATCGGCGTGCGGCACCGGGCTGGGGTGGATGCCCGCGGCCACCAGGCCGGCGATGTGCGCCATGTCCACAAACAGATAGGCGCCGATCTCGCGCGCGAGCCGGCCCATGCGCTCGAAGTCGATGACCCGCGGGTAGGCGGACGCGCCCACGGTGATGAGCTTGGGCTGGAGCGCGCGGGCGGTGGCTTCCAGCTCGTCGTAGTCGATGCGCTCGTCGTTCGGGCTGACGCCGTAGTGGGTGACCTCGTAGAATCGGCCGGAGAAATTCGCCTTGTGGCCGTGGGTCAGGTGACCGCCGTGGGCCAGATCCATGGTGAAAATCTTGTCGCCGGGCTGGAGCACCGCGAAATAGACCGCGGTGTTGGCCTGCGAGCCGGAGTGCGGCTGGACGTTGGCGTGCTCGGCGCCGAAAATCTCCTTGGCACGGTCGATCGCGAGCTGCTCGACAACATCGACGTTTTCGCAACCGCCATACCACCGGCGGCCGGGGTAGCCTTCGGCGTATTTGTTAGTCAGCAGCGACCCCTGGGCTTCCATCACTGCGGGCGACGCGAAGTTTTCCGAAGCGATGAGCTCGATGTTGTTGCGCTGGCGGTGTTCCTCGGCGGTGATCGCGGCGTAAACCGCCGGGTCGACCTGGGCGATGCGGCTGCCGGAGGATTTGCACACGCGGGCCTCGTGGCGCCCGCCTTCGAAGGCGGTGGTGAGGAACGCGTCAACCATCGCCACGGCGGTGGCGGCATCGGTGTATTTGCCGCTCAGGCACAGCACGTTGGCGTCGTTGTGCTGGCGGGTGATGATGGCTTCCTCGACCGAGCGGACGTTGACGGCGCTGACATGGCGGTGGCGGTTGGCGGCGATGCTCATGCCCACGCCGGTGGTGCAGGCCAGGACGCCGAAATCGTAGGTGCCATCGGCGACGTTGCGGGCGACGAGGTTGGCGAAATCCGCGTAATCGACCGCTTCCTGGGAGTGGGATCCAAAGTCATGCACGTCATAACCGAGGGACTGCAAATGGGCGGCGACGGCGTTCTTGAGCTCGAAAGCACCGTGGTCGGCGCCGAGGGCGATGCGGATGGTGGGGTCAATCATGGCTGAAGCGCGATTCAAACCCGCAATATCCCGAATGAAAACCGGAATTTTCGCCGAAGCGCAGAAAGACCCGCCGCCAACCGCCGCCGGCGAGCGTGCGCGGGCGCGACATTCGGCGGTCTGAGCGGACATCCGGATATCACGGGAGAGGGCATTCGGGGGGCACTGACGGCAGCCCGGTCAGGACCGGTGTTCGCGCAGGTTGATCAACAACAGATGCCTCATGGCCGGCGGCTCGGGGCGGCGGTGAAACGCCAGCACCGCTTGCTCGAGGTGGTGGTCCTCGACCGTGGCCCGTTCGTGCTGGCGCAGGTGCTCGGCCCACGAGCCTACCAGAAAGGTCTCCCGATAGAGCGTCGCATCCTCGAGATCGACAAAAACCGAACAGCGAAAGGCTCCGTCACGCAACCGGATCTCGCGCAGGTGAAACATGGCCGCCCGGAACGCCACCGATTCGGCGGGATCGATGTGATACTCGATGGTCACCAGGATCGGGCCGTCATCCGGTGCCGGCTCGTTGGTGAACGCATGGCCGTGGCCGTGACCGGAATAGCTGAGGTCGAGGTTTTCCAGATGACTGATCGGCCACAGCCGGCTCAGCAGCGCGCTGCCGACCAAGCCCGCGGCCGCCACGGCCAGCGCGGTGGGCGCGTTGAAATGCACGGTCACCTGCCCCCAGACGATCGCGCCCACGGCCGATGAGCCCTGCATGACTACCAGATAGATCGCCGAACTGCGGGCGCGCACCCAGTTGGGAAACGCGCTTTGGGAGGCGACGCTGAAGGTGTTGAGGCCGGCCATCCATGCGGCCCCGGCTAACAGGAGCACGGCTCCCATCCAGAACCGCCCCGGCACGATGGCCACGACCGCGGTGGCCCCGGCCGAAACCAGGCTCGCCCCGAACAAGACCTGGTCGAAGCTGCAGCGGGCGCGCAGGCGAGGCAGCACCAGGATCGCGGTGACAATGGCCCCCATCCCGTAACAGCCCATCAGCATGCCGAAATCCGCCGCCTGCCATTGGCGCGAGTGGACGATGATGGGCAACAACACCACGGGTGCCACCGCCACGAAAATATGCACCCCGCCGCGCGCCAGCACCGTGCGCATCGCCGCCGCATGGCGCACATAGCGGATCGCGGCGGCCATCGCCCCGAGCATCTGCTCGCGCTGGGTGGTGCGCGGCGTGGCGATGTAGGTGCCGGTGCTCATCACCACGATCACCGCGATGAACGACAGCGCGTTCAAGGCAAAAACCGGTGCCGGCCCCAGTGAGGCTAACAGCAGGCCGCCGGCGATCGGTCCCAGGGCCCGCGCCAGATTGTACCCGACTCCGCTCAGCGCGATGGCGGGGGCGAGTTGTGGGCGCGAAACGATTTCGGGAATGAGGGCCTGCCAGGCCGGCCCGGTGAAGGCGGCGGCCAGTCCGAGTTGGAATGCCGCGAGCAGCAGCATCGATTGGTTCAACATCCCGCACCAGGCCAGGACCGCCATCCCCGAGGCGGTGAGCAAGGCCGCGGCCTGCGCCACCAGGATCATCCTGCGGCGGTTGACCAGATCCGCCAACGCCCCGGCGGGCAGGGCGAAGAGAAACAACGGCAAACTCGCCATCGCCTGCAGCAAGGAAATCATCGTCGCCGAGCCGGTCAGCGTGGTCATGGTCCACACCGCCGCGGTGTCGTTCATGGTGCTTCCGATGTTCGACACGATGCTGCCCAGCCAAATTGCCCGGAACAAGGGCAGGCGCAACGGCGAGGAAACATCCGGCATCGCGGGGACTCTGGCACAGTGTCCGGCCGGTGAGGAGCTTTCTTGTCAGGCCGGCGTGAAAAACCACCCTGTTAGGGCGCGCGCCACTCTCCCGATTGGGTTCCCTGGTGATTGCCAACCCCTGCGCTCATGCGTGACACCCTGCCGTCGCGGTCGGCGTAAATGGCCGCGAGATCGGCCTCGGCGGCACCCCGCGCCACCATTTCCGCCGGATCCACCAGCATCAGCGCGGTCGACCAGATTTCCGCCAGGGCGGCGGTGCGCGCGATGGTCCAGACGCGCGGGCAGGGGATTGCGGGCATGGCCGCCGCGCCGCCCGGATGGACGATGTGGCTGCCTTGAATGCCGATGCCTGAGGCGCTCAGCGCCTGGTTGCTGAGCTGGACGCGCACCGACTCGAGCTCGCCGGTGAGGTCGACCGGCCAGGCGGTCGGGCCGAAGGCGAGCAGCGAGCTGCCGCCGGCGGTCAGCAGCGCGTCGGGCGCGCCCCACTCGGTGAGAAACTGTTGGAGGTGGTCGAGCGCGAAGCCCTTGCCGATGCCGCCGAGGTCGAGCTCGCGGCCGGGCGCGTCGCAGGTGATGGCGGCCACGTCGGGGTGAATCGTCAACCGGCCGGCGAGGGCGGGCGGCGGGCTGGCACCGCCTGATTTCTGGTGTTCGATGCGGGTGCCGAGCGTGATGTCGAACAAGCCGCCGGTGCGGCGGTAGGCCTCCATCGCGAGCAGCAGGCAGTGGTGGCAGGCATCACTCAGGTAGAGGGTTTCGCCGGCGCGCATCCGGTTGATGCGCGCCACATCGCCGCCCTCGACGAAGCGGCTCAGGCGCGATTCGAGATAGTCCAACTGGTCGCAGCACTCGCGGGCCAGGCCCTGGGCGGTGGTCTCGTCCACCCCGCGGAAGCGCAGGCTGAAGGTGGTGTTCATCGCGTCATGGGTGAAAAGATGCGCGTCGGGAATCGGTGCGGGCGCCTTCATCGGGTGTCGGAATCCATCCACTGTTTCCAAAGGTCATTTCTGACAAACACATACACCGGCACCCCGGTCCTCAGCCCGCGCGGCAAGGGCCGGTGGGATTTCGCCAGCAGCGGCATGACCCCGGCCGTCGCCTCCGGCAGCGCGAACACCAGCGGCAGCTTCGACAGGCCCTGCGGCGGGTCGCGCCAGTAACCGATCCGGTCGAACGCGCGCAGATACCATGGCAGCGGCCAATATTGCTCGCCGATCACGGCCACCGGTTCCAGCGCGCCGGCTGGCACCACCCGGCGCAGCTCCAGCAGCCAGGACTCCAGCTTTTCGATGTCGCTGCGGGTCGGGACATAGGCGTAGGGATTGCGCTCGTCCGCGGCGTAACGGCCGGTGGCGCGCCGGGCCTGATAGAACGAGGTCACCAGGCAGCCGCCCGCCACCACCGCCAGCGCGGCTTGCAGCGGCCGGCGGCGGACGGCGAGGCCCGCCACCGCGAAGCCGGCTAACAGGCAGACATGCGCCCACGCCAGGCACGCCAGCCACGGGGTCTTGTAGGCGATCAGGCTGTAGATCAGGAAATGCCCCACTGCGGCATAGGCGATGAAGCGGATCGTGAACCGGCAGCGGGCACCCTCCGGGCCGCGGCGGAAGGTCGCGGCCCAGGCGGCCAGCGCCAGCACCAGCACCGGCGTCTCGAACCACCAGACGCCGCCGGATTTCTTAGGCAGCGCAAGGAGTTGGAAATAATAACCGAACGGTTTGTCATGGCCCTCGCCGGTCTGGTAGACGAAATAGGTGCGCACCGCATCAATGGCACCCTGCGGGTGGCGGAAGCCGTCGGTGTAGAATCCCAGCGCGGTCACCGCGGCCACCACCAGCGAGACGGCCACCGGCAGCCGGTAGTCGCGCCAGGCCGCGGCTAACATCTTCCTATCGAGCTCCCGGCGGTTCTGCCAGGCCAGCAGCAGCCCGGCGGCGGCCCAGGCGAGCACGCTGAAGGCGAAGCTTTCCTTGGTGGCGAACATCAGTCCGAGCAGCAGGCCGGGGATTCCCCAGCGGGGTTTGCGGGCCAACGCCATGAGCGCCAACATCCCGAACAAGACCAACAAGGATTCATGGATGAACATCCGGCTGTAGTAAACCAGCAGCGGCGAGGTCGCCAACGCCGCCGCCGCCAGCAACATCGGCCCGTCGCCGCAGCGCCGCCGCCACAGCAGCGGCACCAACACCAGCAAGCTGCCGGCAATGGCCGGCAGCGTCCGCAGCGTGCCCTTGGTCATCTCCTTCCAACTGGTTTCCCCGCGCAGCCGGCACAGCGGAATCGCCAGATCGGCCAGCAGCGGCCCGTGGAAGTGCGTCGGATCGAATTGTCCCGCGCCGGATTCCATGCGCCGCGCGGCGATCCGGGTGCCGGTGGCTTCGTCGGCGTGAAACGGCCGCTGGGCGAGGTGGTCGAAGCGCAAGAAGGCTCCGGTGACGAATACGCCGATCCAGAGGACGATAATGACGGCATGTTTCATCAAACCGGACCGATACGATGAAAGAATCCCTACTCCCGCAATGTTATTGTGAGTATCCGATGTCCGGCCCTCCGAACCAAATCCTGCTCGTCACGCCCGTGTGGAATGACGCCGCGCGGCTCGCTGAATTCGGTGCCACCCTGGCCACCGCGCTCGCCGCCTCGCCGCTGGCGGTCCGCTGGGTGATCGCCGACGACGGGTCCCGCGCCGGCGAACACGCGCGCCTCACCGAACTCAAGAATGCGTTTGCGCTGGTCTTCGCCGGTGTGGAGCTCCACTTCGCCGCCCACCACCGCGGCAAGGGTGCCGTGGTCCGCGAGGCTTGGGCGCTCGCCCCTGGCGCGGCTTGGCTCGCGTTCGTCGATGCCGACGGCAGCGTGACCGCGGCCGGAATGTTAGATCTGATCGCGCTCGCCGTGGCCGCCGAGTCCTCGGTGCTGGGCATCCGCAAACGTACCGCCACCACCGCGGTGGTGGTCAGTTGGTGGCGCGGCCTGGCGCACCGCGGGTATTTGTTCGCCGCCGACCTGCTGCTCGACCTGCAGTGCGAGGACCCGCAATGCGGTGCCAAAATCCTCCATGGCGCGGACTACCGCCGGATTGCCCCCAGCTTGGTCGAACACGGCCTGGCCTTCGATTCCGAGCTGCTGTGTTCGCTCAAGCGCGACGGCGCGAGCTGGCGGGAAATCCCGGTCAACTGGATCCAGAAAAAAGGCGGCAGGGTCCACCCGCTGCGCGACGCCTGGGGGATGCTCGCCTCATTGCTGCGCATCCGCCACAAATTCGCCCGCGGCCGGTAGGCCAGCGGGCAGGCCGTGATGGTGGCGTGGTCACGTCGCCATTACTCCCTGGTCAAGCATCCAACCTTTGGGTTGCCCGCGGATTCACCTGGGCACGAGGATCAGGAAATTGCGCACCGGGCGGTTCCATGGCGCGCGCCGGCCAAGCGGGCCGCCGACTAACAGACTTGAAGCCCACAGTTCGGCGGACCGTCCGCCATCGAGGTTGAGGGCGTGGCGGACCGGCCAACCCGCCGGTTGGCAGCTGCCCAGCGCGCTGCCGAGCTGCGCCAGCGTGCAACCGGACGCCTGACCGATCCACCAGCGGCTGCCGCCGTCCCACAGGATCAGGGTGCGGATGCTGGGTTTGATGGCGTTGAGTCCGGTGACCGGGCGGCCGTTTTCGACGAGCAGCGGCCCGGCTTGGATCAACTCGCGGGTGGAGGATGCCCCGCGGCTTCCGAGTCGTTCGCGGCGGATGATCGAGGCGCGGCCGGCCGCGTCCTCGCACCACACGCCGCTGCCCAGCGACGAGGCGTTGTTCCATGCGCCGGCTGGCCGGCCCGCCGCGACCACCAGCCCCAGCGGCTCGCCGGTGGGGGTGAAAAACCCGGCGTTGACCGCCGCCAGCCCGCCGCGCGCCCGCCCGGCCGTCGCCGCATCCGGGAATTGGGAACCTGGGCCACCCTCCTGGTCGGCCACCACCAACCGCTGGCGGCGTGCATCAAATGCCACCCCTTCGAAGGCAATGCCCGCGCCCTCGACGCGCGTGAGCCGCGCCGGCTCTAACGCTCTCGCCGCGCCCGGTGGCACCGCCGCGGTCCTGGTGCGCGGCGGCGGGTGGCTCGCCGCGCGCGCCGCCGGAGGGGCGGCCGGTTCTCTAACTGGTACGCAGCCGGCGCTCACGACCAGCCAGGAAATCAGGGCGAGGCGGCGCATGGTGGGGAGCGTCAGGACCGGGGGGCCGTCGTGGCGACATAGACCGTGCTGGCGGCCTCGCGGTCCTGATGGGGGTTGTGGAATGTGACTACATGGGCGCTGCTGGTGGCGAAGGCCTGGTGCAGGGAGTCGAGAAAATCCGCGTTCGGCGGATCGTCGGACCACAACGCGAACACGCCCCCGGGGTGCAGCTTGGCCGCCACCTGGCGGAGGCCGTCGGGTTGATAGAACGCGGCGTGCCGCGCGTGCAGCAGGTTGCTCGGCGAGTGGTCGATATCGAGCAGGATCGCGTGGAACTGGCGGGTGGCGTCGGCCGGATCGAAGCCGGGTTGGCCCGCCGCCGCCACCGCGAGTTGGAAGAAATCGCCGTGCACGAAGCGGCAGCGGGGGTCGGCGCTGAGCGCGGCTCCGAGCGGCACAAGCCCGCGTTGATGCCATTCGATGACCGGTTCCAGGAAATCCACCACGATGAGTGAGTGGGTGGAGGGATGGTCGAGCGCCGCCCGCGCGGTGTAGCCGAGCCCCAGGCCGCCGACCACCACATCGAGCTGCGCGGCACTGCCAAGGGACTCCGCCGCGGCCGTTAGTCCGAGCCGGGCGAGCGCGGTTTCCACCTCCGTGAACAAGCTGGTCATCAGAAAGGCGTCGCCGAGGATGATTTCATACACCTCGCGGTGGTCGAGTGCGAGCAGCGTGCGCCGCCGCAGAATGAGCTCGCCCAGCGGCGTCTGGCGGTAGTCGAGCTCTTCAAAGCGTGGTTTCGGATTCATAAGAGGGTGCGGCGACGGGTGCGGCCAGCGCATCGGGCGGGAGGATTCCGCAAGGCTTCTAGCCAATTTAACGCCGGCAACAACCTCATTTTGCGCTGAAGACGCGCGAGGCGGAGAGGGCAAAGTTTTCCGGGTCATACATCGACTCGACCTTGGCGGGCGGGGCGGTGGCTTGGCCGGCCAGCGCGCAGCGGGCGAGGTAGCTCACGGTGTAGGTCCCTTTGCGGGCGATCTCATCGAGGAAGAAGACGGCGCGGTCGCTGCGCAGTTCGGAGTGGCTGACATGCCAATCGTTGTCGCTGGTGAGCACGCCAAGGGCGGAGGTTTGCGAGCTGAAGTCGGTGTTGACGGTTTCGAAGACGGCGGGCAGCGGATCCTCGATCACGAGATAACGGGTGCGGTCCTTGGGCAGGGTGACTCGCAGGACCACGCGGATGAGGTCCCCGGGCTTCGGCTCGCTGAGCGGGGCGGCGGTGCCGTCGCCGCTGACCCGGTAGTAGATCCGGTCGATGGACAGGCCGTTGCGGGCCACCGGTTGGAGCGGGGCGACCGGCGGTTGCGACGCGACGCGGAGGCGCACGAACGCACTGGCGTCGGCCGTGACGTTGAGCTTGAAACCCGGACCTAACGGAAAAGTGCGGGCGGCGGTGGGGGACTCCGGAGACAGCCGGATCGCCTCGCTGCCGGCGGGGGTGTCCAGCTTCAGGGCGACCGCCTCGGCGCGGTGGGGTTCCTGTTCGGCGTAGCGGCTCATGGCGACGAGCGACCAGCCGTTGGCCCAGGTGTTGCGCCAGTGGCCGTAGGGGTTGCGCTCGTTGAGCAGGCGGTCGAGGGCGGCGGTGGCTTCCGGGCCGGCGGGGGCGATGGCCGTCCACGCGAGCAATTCGAGCGCCGGCTCCGGCGACCATGGCATCCACGAGTCGTCCTTGAGCGCGCACGGCAGCTTCGAGCTGAGCACCGCGCGGGCGGCGGCGAGCTGGGCCGCGTCGGCGGGGGCTGCCACGGCGATGGCGGCGGCGAGCAGGGCGCGCGCCGCCGGGGTCAGGTTGGCCAACCGGTCGGCCATCACGTTCTGATAGGCAGGCTGCGCGGCCCCGGCGAGCGCGAGCACGAACAACGTGCGGGCGTGGGATTCGAGCGCGACGGCGGATTGGGTGGCGTCCAGGCCGCGCAGGCCGGCGATGAGGTATTGTCGCAGCGACTTGATGGCGGACTCGGGCGTGACGGCACCGGCGTGGGCGGCCAGCACCAGCCCCATCCCGGCGTAGGGGGTGGCCCAATCGACGGTGTCGGTGCCGCCCGGCCAGTAGCTGAACGATCCGTTAGCAAGCTGCATCGAGAGCAGGCGGTCCGCCCCGGCCTGAATGGCGGTCCGGACGGTTTTAGCCGGAAGGGTGGCGAAGGCCGGGATGACGTCCTTGAGGTTGGCAACGGCACACCACGGAATCAGCGAGGAGGTGGTTTGCTCGACGCAGCCGTAGGGGTAGTGGAGCAGGTAGTCGATGGCCCCGGCGGCTTCTACCAGCGGCGAGCGGGTGAATTCCAGCTCCACGCTGCCCGTGCCCGCTAGCAACCCCGGGTCTAATACCTTGCGCAAGTCGGTCACGGCGCCGGGCTGGTCGAGTTTGGCGAACTTCACCTGGCGGAGCAGTGGCATCGGATAGAGAACCGGGAAGCGCGCCTCCACCGCATCCGACAGACCGCGGACGACCGGGTCGGTGAGGGTTCCGTTGGTTAGGGAAACCGGCACCGCGCTCCAGGAGAGGACCGCTTCGCCGGTGGTTTCCGCGCGGATGGGGAAGACGACGGTGGCGGAGGCCCCGGGGGCGAGCGAGACGGTTTCCGAGGTGCTGGCCAGCGCGCGGCAGACGGGCGTGCCGGCGGCGGCGTGGGCGTTGAAGGTGATTTGCCAGGTGCCGGCGAAGCGCGACGCGTTTTGCACCAGCACCTGCGGGCTGAGGGAGTCGGCCTGGTTGGCGAAGCGCGGCGCTTTGGGTTCGAGCATCAGGTCTTTTTTGACGACGATGGCGCCTTCGGCCTGGCCGAAGCGGGTGGTTGCATGGTGGGCGACGGCCATGACCCGGTAGCGGGTGAGCGCGTCGGGCAGTTGGAACGAGTGGGAGAACTTGCCGGCGGCATCGGTGAGCAGCGCGGGTGCCCAGGTGGCGCACGGGTTGAAGTTTTTGCGCAGCAGGTCGGCGAGCTTGCCGAGGTCGCCGCCGCCGCCAATGAAGAACCCCTTGTTGTGAAACTCCTGCCGTTGCGGGTCTTCGGCCAGGAACTCCTCGAACGAGGTGCCGGCTTCCACGCCGAGGATCCGCGGTTGATAGAAAAACTCCAGCGGTTTGGGAGTGGCGTAGCCCATCACCGCAAGGGTGCCCTCGTCCTCGGCGAACAGCGTCACCTCCGCCCCGGCGGCGGGCTGCCCCCCGGCAAGCTCGACGCTGCCTGATAGAACGATCGCGCTGCCCGGGCGGAAGCTGTCCGCCGGTGGGTCGAGGGTGACGGCCAGCGCGTCGCGGCGGTTGGCGACGAGCAACTCGCAATAGCCGATCCGGAGCTGGGGTTGCTTGAATTGGCGCGCCGACTCTCTGGCGCCCTTGACGATGAGCACCGAAACATAGGCGTTGGGCGCGTCGGCGTCGCTCAGGGGAATCTCGATGACCGGCTGGTTGGCCTTGAGCGTGGTCAGGAACGAGCGCAGGACTTTGTCGCGCTCCACCGTGACCAGCGCCGTGCCCTCGATGGGCGAGAGCACCAGCACGCGCGCGGTGTCGCCGGGCTGATAGGATTTCTTGTCGGCAACGAGTTTGACGCGCAGCCCGTCTTCATAGAGCCACGGGAATTCGTCGGCACCGTACACTTGAAAACGGATGGCGGTGGCCACCGGGCGGCCCTGCGGGTCGGTGCCGCGCAGGGTGAGGAAATGCAGGCCATTGGATTTCGGGGTGATCGAGAACGGCTGGCCGTCGCGGGTGGAGGCGGTTGGATCCAGCGTGAGCTCGGAGGTGCTGACGGTTTCCTCGGTGAGGTTGTTGTGGGTGGTGGTGGCCCCGGCGGGGGTTTGGGATTTGACCGCGGCATTCACCTCGCGGGTGAGGGTGGCGGTGAGTTTGAGCGGCTGGCGGAACGGTCGTCCATCGGGGTCGATGGCGACGAGGTTGACCGTCACTCCTTCCCCGACGTGGATCAAGCGGTCGAGCCGCGAGATGCCGAGATAAACGCCCGCCGGATGCACGCTGGCGGTGGTGCTCACCGTGAGCGTCTGGTGGTTGGCGTCGGTGACTTCGGAGCACACGGCCACTTCCTGCGGCGTCGGAAAATCGGCCTGGGGGATGGCGATCGACAGGGTGGCGGTGCCATCGGCGGCGAGTTGGGTTTCGCCTTGCAGCTGGGCGGCGTGGGCGGGGGCGGAATCGTCGCCGTCATCCTGATAGCCGAAATAGTGATACCAATAGCCCGCGTCGTATGAGCGGTGGTTGCCGAAGAGGAAATCGCGGAAGCGTTCGGGGTAGGGGTTGTGGGCGGTGATGCGGCTGTAGTGCTTGAGGGTGCCGCCGGCGACCGCCTGGCCCTGATAGTAGGTGGCTGCCAGCTTGGCCGTGATGGCGGTGGCGCCGATGGCGGGCGTGGGCAGTTGCTGGGTGAGTTCAAAGGCATTGCGGCGGAATTCCTCGACGCGCAGCGGCAACTCGAAGCGGGCGCTGGCCAGGATGTTCTCCTTGTCCTGCCAGCGGGTTGCCGACTCCTCCGGGCCGTCCTTGGCCTCGGCCTTGGCGAGTTCTTCCGGGAACTCGAGCCGGATCAAATGCGTGCCGGTTTTGGCCGGGGCAAGCGTGTGGCTGAAATCGAACGCGCCCGATTCTGATAGGGTGACGGGTTGGTTGAGGATTTCCTTTTCGGTGGGGTCGAGGATGACGAGGCGGGCGGGTCCGCGGGTGGCCGCCTCGATGGCATTGCCGTGGAGCGCGCGGATGATGCCCTTAAGGTGGACGGTTTCGCCGGGGCGATAGAGCGAGCGGTCGGTGAACAGGAAGGCTTTGCGTGACGATTCCGCAGGCCTGTTCCACGAGTAGCGCACCGGAAAGTGCCACAGCCCGACGGTGGCGAGGGTGGAATCAAACGCGGTGAGATAGGTGTCGTCGCCGAGCGCGGCGAGGAGGTGGCGGGCGGCGGGCGGGCGCGGCAGGGTGGCTAGGCCCGAGGCATCGGTGGTGGCGCTGTGCAGCGCGCTGGCGTCCTCGCCAAAGAGTTGGAGTTTTACGCCGGGCAGCGGCGCGCCGGTGTCGCAGGAAAACGCGTAAACGAGGGCCTCCTTGGCGGTGAACTTCCACGCCAGCCCGATGTCGGTGAGCTGGATGATGGCCTGGGTGTTGCGGCGGCCATCTCCGGTCGCGCCTGGCAGCGGGGTGCCGGTGAGATCGAGAAACAAGGTGGCGTGGCGGAGGTTCTTGGGCAGGAGTTCGTCCCAACGCAGGGTGATTTCCTTGGAGGTGTCGATCGGGTCGCCGAGAGGAAGATCCTGGTCGAGCAGCGCATTGCCGACCACCAGCGGCCACGGCAGCGGGGCTATCGGCGAGATGGGTTTGCCGTCCGGCCCGCCGCCGGTGTAGTGGCGGTATCCCTGATAGACCCGGATTAGATTGTCGCCCGTGAGTTGTTTGAGGCGGACGTGGAGGCTGGCGAGATTGACTGTTTGGACCCGATAGCTGCGGCTGCCATTGGCCAGCTGGGCCTGGCTGTCAGTCGGCAGGGCCACCTCGGCCGGCAGGTGCTCGAAGGCGACGGCCTCGGTGCGCGCGGCCTGCAGGGTGAGCCCGTCGCGCGACGCGAACGGCGGCTGGATCGTGACCGAGTATTTGTCCGCGTCCGCCAGATCACCGGTGAGCTGGATCTCGTTCTCATCAAGGGTGGCCTGGAGGTTTTCGGGGCGCGGCTCGATGACCACGCACGCGGCGAGGAAGTCGGGCGGCACGGGCTTGGCTAGAGGGTGGTTGAACGTGACGAGGATTTTCCGGGGGTGATCGGCGAGGGTTTGGGCTTCGATTTTCGTGATCTGGAACGGTTCGATTTTGCCGATGTCATATTGGGCGCCGGCGGTGAGGCGGGCGGTGGCGGCGGCGTTGGGCAGTCCTTTGGCGACGGCCAGCTGCCAGCCCTCGCCGGGCGGCAGGGGAGCCGCCGGGGTGGCGATTAGAATGTTAGGCAGCACGCTCTCCGGCGCCGCTGCGGCTTCGGACTGCTTGCCCCAGCGGGCGGTCCACGGTTTGCAGGACGTGGCGTAGTAGCCCGCCAGCTCGGCGGAGGCGCAGGCCATTTTGGCCGCCACCCGCTGGCCGGAATTCGAGCGGAAGGCTACGAACGCCGCGGCGGCGGCCGGATCGGTCGCATCGTTCAAAACAATGATCCACGCGGCGGTGGAAGCGGAGAATCCGGCCGCCCAGCGGTTCGGGGAGGAGGCCGCCACAATGCGAAAATCCTCGCTGGCGAGGGTGGCGAATTTGCCCGCGGCAACGGGTGATCCATCGAGGTGCTTCTGATTGTTGGGAATGGCAAACGTATAGCTGGTGCCGATCGCGGGGGCCTGGGCGGGGAGAAACTCGGCGATGTTCTGGGCCTTCCAGCGCAGTTTTCCGGGCAGCTCCGGCTTGATTTCCAGCCAGCGGTTGTCGACGGTTTTGCCGAGCTCGGTGGTGGCGATGACGGGCAGGTCGAGCACCAGGTCAATTTTCGATTCGGGTGCCAGCGCGGGCGTGGAAACCACCAACCGCGGGTTGGCACCAGCGAGCGAACTGAGGGCCAGCAGCGCAATGACGGCCAAGGGGAGAAATTTCATAAGCGTGGGGACACGAGGTGAATCTAATTCATCTCGCCTGGGATGCGAAGCACAGAAACGCGTCACGCCCGTGGCTCCGCAACAAATTCGCCGACGGGTGCGCATCGTGAATCTATGCCCGCCACTGCTGGATCTACGGCAGGAGCAAAAGGGACACATGGGAAAAAGGACATGCCGATCCATGGGGATCGTAAATAAAGGGACAGACCCATTGTGGAGAAACCAGTCGACCACAAGCGAACGGAGGTGTAGTCCGGAAACATGAGGCATCGGCGCTGGATTATGCCCCCGCAACCTGAGTCGGCCAGGCCGGTGATTTACCACTGCCTGAGCCGGGCGGTGAACCGTGAGGTTGTGTTCGGGGATGTGGAGCGGGAGCAGCAGCGGATGTATATGCGGAAAATTGGAACCGCCAAGGCTGCCAAGGGAATCTGTAGTGCCAGTCTGGGGTCACTGCCGAATGGTAACATTTGTTCGAGACGTCGCCGGCGTTTTCTTACTTCTTGGGGTCAAACGGCTCATGGACCGGTCGTGGCCCATGTCGAGCTACTTTGCAGAAAATGGTTAGCGTCCGCAAGCCGAGCCCTGGACGACGCCGCGGCGCTCGATTTCCTGGTCGATGTGGGTTTGGACGGCGGATTTGGGCAGGTTCCAGAGCGGGGCGATGAGCAGCTCCTGGTCGGCGATGCCGAAGAGCCGCTGGATGACGACCTCGGGGCGCAGCAGGGGCAGGAACTCGCACAGGAAATCGGTGTAGTCGTCCAGGCTGAAGAGGGGGAACGGTTGCTTTTGATAGCGGGCGGCGAGGATCGAGCCTTTGACGATGTGGAGGTGATGGAGTTTGACGAATTGGATCTGCGGGAAGCGGTTGATCTCGCGGGCGTGGGCGAGCATCATGGCGCGCGTTTCCGACGGGAAGCCAAAGATCGTGTGGACGCAGAGGTTGAGCGGGGAGTCGGCCAGCGAGTCGAGCAGCGCGGTGAGCTCCCCGTGCGAGCATCCGCGGTTGAGCAGCTCCAGCGTCTCGTCGTGGATGGATTCCATGCCGAGCTCCAGGTCCACCTCCAGGCGGTCGCTGTAGCTTTCCAGCAACGCGATTTTTTCTGCATCCAGGCAATCCGGGCGGGTGCCCACCGCCAGGCCCACGACATCCTCGGGGCAGACGGCCAGCGCCTCATCATAGTATTGGCGGAGGCGTTCGACCGGGGCGTAGGTGTTGGTGTTGGGCTGGAAATAGACGATGAATTTCTCGGCCTTGTAGTGGTTGCGGGCGCGGGCGATCCCTTGTTCGACCTGGTCGCGGATCTGGCTGAGCGAGCGCGGCAGGCTGGGGGTGTAGGAATCGACGTTGCAATACGTGCAGCCGCCGTAGCCCTTGGAGCCGTCGCGGTTCGGGCAGGTGAAGCCGGCGTCCACAATCACCTTGAACACGCGCTTGCCGGCGAATTTTGCCCGCAACCACCCGCCATAGCTCCGGTAGCCCTTGATGCCGTGGTTGAGAGGGGTGGGCATTTGCTAATTGTAGCGGCGGTCTGCGACCGTCGTTTTTCCATGATGCGCGCTCCTTTACCCGCAGGGGCCAAGGAGCCGCAGGCCGCCGTTACAATGAAAAGGTGTCTGCGGCCGGGGTGGTGCCCAGCGAGACGCGGGCCTGGCCGTTGGCGGCGAGGTGGGTGAGGCTGTGATAGACGTCCTCGGGATCGGCGCCGCAGGCGGTGGCGATCTGGTCGGCGGTCAGGGCCTGCGCGGTGAGCTGGCCGCGCACGGACGTGAGGGTTGTTAGGAACTCGCCGGCGGCCTTCTTGCCCGCTTCGACGCCCGGTTGGTGATAGGCATTGATGTGGACGAGCGAGGCGTAGAACGAGACGGTGCGCTCGAACAAGGCGATGAGCAGGCCGAGTTGGAACGGCGTGACTTCCGGAATCGAGAGGGTGAGCGACTGGCGGCCGGACTCGTGGAGCGCCTTGCGGGTGCCGCGGAAGAACCCCTGGAGATAATCGGCGCTGGTGGTGCCGGGATCCACTTCGATGCTGTGGCCCTCGCGGCCCTTGCGCACCTCGATGAATGCCGCGAAGAAGTTGTTCACGCCGTCGCGGAGTTGTTGGATGTAGGCGTGCTGGTCGGTGGAGCCCTTGTTGCCATAGACGGCGAGCCCCTGGTGGACCACGTTGCCATCGAGATCGAGGCGCTTGCCGATGGATTCCATGACGAGCTGTTGGAGGTATTTGGAAAACAACACCAGCGAATCCTTGTAGGGAATGACCACCATGTCCTTCTCGCCCTTGCCGTTGGAGGCATGGAACCAGGCCAGCGCGAGGCGCATCGCCGCGTTGTTAGGCGCGTCCGTCTTGCGGGTTTCCGCGTCCATGGCGGCGGCGCCGGCGAGCAGCGCGTCGATATCGAGGCCCTGCAAGGCGGCGGGCACCAGGCCGACGGTGGAGAGCACCGAGGTGCGTCCGCCGACCCAGTCTTCCATCGGGAAGCGGGCGAGGAAGTGGTTCTGGGTGGCGTATTGATCGAGCTTCGAGCCGGTGCCGGTCACTGCGGCGGCGTGGCGGCCGAAGTCGAGGCCGGCGGCCTGCCAGGCGGCTTTGGCTTCGAGCATGCCATTGCGGGTTTCGGCGGTGCCGCCGGATTTCGAGATGACGAGCACCAGGGTTTGGGCCAGGCCGGTGGCGGCGAGTTTCCCTAACACCGCGTCCATGCCGGCGGGGTCGGTGTTGTCGAAGAAGAAGATCGGCAGCCGGGCCTGGCAGCCGATGGCTTCGGTGACGAGTTGCGGGCCGAGGGCGGAGCCGCCGATGCCGATGAGCAAAATCTGTTGGAATGAGCCGCCGCCCGGCGGGGTGATTGTGCCGGCGTGAATGCCCGCCGCGAACTCCTTGAGCGCGGCAATCGGCCCGGTGATCGCTTGCTGGAGCTCGGCGGTCGGGGCCAGCGCGGCGTTGCGCAGCCAGTAGTGGCCGACCATCCGGCCTTCATCCGGGTTGGCGATGGCGCCGCCTTCGAGGGCTTGCATGTCGGCGAACGCCTGTTGGATTTTGGGTGCCATGGCGGCGGAAAAATCCGCGCCAATATCCATCAGCGAGAGATCGAGGGAAAAGCCGAATTGCGGATAGCGGAGGAGCTGTTGGTTGTAGGATTGCCAGGACATGGGTGGGAAAGTATGAAATTCTAAATTCTAAATTCGAAACGGCAGATGAGAAGAATCGCAAATACGGACAGGTTGGTTCGTCAGTAGGTGAGGATGGCGTGGACCGGGTGGGGCGCGAGTTTGGCGCGGCCGTTCAGAAAGGCCAGCTCGATGAGCACCGAGATGCCCACGACGTTGGCCCCGATTTTGTCGAGCAAGTGGATGGCGGCCGCGGCGGTGCCGCCGGTGGCGAGCAGATCGTCGACCAGCAGGACCGACTCGCCGGGCAGCACGGCGTCCTGATGGAGTTCGAGGATGGCCTCGCCGTACTCGAGGGCATAGCCGGTCTGATAGGTTTTCCACGGCAGTTTGCCATGTTTGCGCACCGGCACGAAGCCCGCGCCGAGGCGGTCGGCCACGGCCGCGGCGAAGATGAATCCGCGCGCGTCGACGCCGACGACCTTGTCGATGCGCACGCCGTTGGCGGTGGCGCAGATCCGGGAAATCGCTTCGCGGAACAGGGCGGCGTCGGCCAGGATCGGGGTGATGTCCTTGAACACGATTCCGGGTTGCGGAAAGTCGATCACATCACGGACGGCGGCGCGGAGTGGGTCAAGGGAGGGCATCGCGCGGAGTTCTAGCGGCCAGGCGGGATTCCTGCAAGAACGATGCGCCGGGCGATTCAAAAGATCACTGGCCGCAGCCCCAGGGGGACAGCCGTCCCGGCTGTCATGGACAACGGGCGGCCCGCCCAATACTGTCAATTTAGCACTCTTGGTTGTTTAAATAGAGGCTCCGGGCAGAATGCCCGGGCCACCGTGGCGCGGGCATTCTGCCCGCCGCCTCTTCCTGTTTCGTTCGTGCATCGACTAAGTCATCAGTATTGGGCGGCCTGTCTGTTTGGTCACGGAGATGCCCCACCGGGATGACACCCGAACCATGGACAGGCACTCGGGACGAGCGCCTTCCGCCGCAGCCGGGACGGCCGCGCTCCGTGGGCCGGACGCCCACAGGTCGCCCATGTCACGATCCATTTTGGCGGCGGCGTAGCGATCGGCGCCCTTGTATTCCACGACCAGGACAGTCTGGCCGGGCAGGCGGCAGACGAAGTCCGGGTAAAACCGGCCCTCGGCGGTCTGGAGGAAAAACGAGCTGCATGGCTTGCGCACCAGGTTGCGCACCCAGAACTCGATGCGGCCGCGAGTCGCCCATTTTTCGAGTTCACAGGCACAGAGGTATTCCTCCTTCGAGTCGGGCCGCCTCGTGGAGTTGCTCGCGGCGGTCGATGCCAACCGCTTAGTGCGAGGATTTCGAAGTCCCCGTCCGCCGAAGCGGACGCGGTGAGTCAACCCCAAGGAGCGGCGGAATCCGTCCGCCGA
>JBAXBG010000036.1:0-21120 GCA_037142115.1 Verrucomicrobiota bacterium
ACTACCTACGCTGGAAGCAACCGTTCTTGGGGAGGTATGTAGTACCGCCTTTAGGATCTGCGGGCCGTTCCTAGCGGAATTTCACCGCCAGCTTGCCGGTGAGCGCGGCCAGCACTTTCTGATGGGCGGCATCAACCTCCTCGGCCTTGAGGGTGCGCTCGGCGGCGCGGTAGAGGAAGCGGTAGGCCACCGACTTGCGGTCGGCCGCGAGCTTGTGGCCGGTGGGATCGGTGAAGACGTCGAAGCACTCGAAGGCGGTGAGCAGCGGCTCGGCGCACTTGGCCAGCACGGTTTCGATTTCGGCGTTGGGCAGGGTGGCGGGGATGTCCATCGCCGCGTCGCGCGACGAGCCGGGGAACTGCGGCAGGTCGGCGACGTGGTCGATGCCGACGAGCAGCTTGCGCAGTTTTGTTAGGTCGAGCTCGGCGACGAACACCGGCGCGCTAAAGTCGAGGGCGCGCTCGCGGGCGGGCATGAGACGTGCGAACACCCCGATGGTGAGGTCGTCGGCCTTGACGTCGCAGCCGAGGACGAAGCCGGCGCGCTCTTTGGGCGAGAAGCGGATCGTTTTGTTAGGAAGCAGCGCGCCGAGCAGGCCCTTGAGGTCGTAGAGGTCGGCGGCGCGCTCGGGCTGGCTCCAACCGGCGGGGGTGGTCGGACCTGACAGCAGGATGGCGAGGGTTTCGCTTTCCTGGTCGCGGGCCTTGCCGCCGCCGGCGTTGCGGAACGCGCGGCCCATCTCGAAGAAGCGCAAGGACTTCGTTTGTTGGCGGACGTTTCTGGCCGCGGAAGCGACCAGTCCCGGCACCAGACTCGGGCGCATCACCGCGTGGTCCTCGCTGAGCGGGAGCTTGACCCGGATCAGGTCGCCGTCCTGGAGCGGGCGCAGCGGCAGGGCATCGACCATCTGGGAGTCGGCGATGAGCTTGATCGTCTGGCACTCGAAAAGTCCGAGGGCGGCGAGCCGACGGCGCAGCACCATGTCCGCATCGTAGGCGGCATCGACCGGGCTGGCTGGCAGGAAGGTGCCGCGGAAGCGCGCGGGCACGTTGGCCAGGCCATGGACGCGGGCGATTTCCTCCACCAGGTCGATGTGGCGCTGGAGGTCGGCGCGGAACGACGGGACATCCCAGGTGCCGTCGGCCAACTCGCTGAGGCCGAGGCGGGTGAGGATTTCCCCGGCGGCTGCTAGAGTGATCGAGCCGCCCATCAGTTGGTCGAGCTTGGCCGCGTCGAGCGCGACCGGATGGGTCAGCACCGGCGCCTCCCCGGCGACCCGGGTGGCGGGCTCCGCGGTGCCGCCGGCAGTGGCGAGGATCAACTCCACGGCCATGGCGGAGGCAGCCAGCACGCCTAACGGATCGACCCCGCGCTCGAAGCGGTAGGACGAATCGGACGTGAGCGCGGTGCGGCGCGACGTGCGGCGGATGCCTTGCGGGGTGAAATAGGCGGATTCCAACAGAATCTCGGTGGTGGCGGCGGTGACGCCGCTGTGCAGGCCGCCCATCACGCCGGCCAGGGCGAGCGCCGCGCCGGACGCGTCGGAGATGAGCAAATCATCGGGGGTGAGAACGTGCGCGGATTCATCGAGCGCGAGGAACGCCTCGCCGGCCGTGGCCTGGCGCACCACGATTGCACCGGATAGTTTGGCGGCATCAAAGGCGTGCAGCGGTTGGCCGAGCTCGTGGAGCACGAAGTTGGTGACGTCGACGATGTTGTTGATCGGGCGCAGGCCGATCGACTCGAGGCGTTGTTTGAGCCAGGCCGGGCTGTCCTGGATGGTCACGCCGGTGAGGCGCACCGCGGTGTAGAGCGGACAGGCGGTGGGGGCCTTGATTTGGATGGAAGATGCGGACGAGACGTCCGTCCCCCTTGCTGAAACCTCCAGCGGCTTGAGCGGGATCTTGAGCAGGGTCGCCAGTTCGCGGGCTATGCCGCGGTGGCTGAGCAGATCCGGGCGGTTCGGGGTGACTTCCAATTCCAGCAGCACGTCAGAGTCAAAGAGCTGCTTGACGGGCTGGCCGATGGGCGCGTCCGGCGGCAGGATCAGCAGGCCGTCCTCGCCCGCGGGCAGACCGATTTCCACCGCGGAGCAGAGCATCCCCCTGGACACGACCTGGCGCATGACGGTCTCGCCGATGGTGAAGCCGCCGGGCAGTGCCGCGCCGGGCAGCGCGCACGGCACCCGGTCGCCCACCTGATAGTTCTGCGCCCCGCACACGATCTGGCGCAGCGTCCCCTCGCCCGCGTCGACCTGGGTGACTTTCAGGCGGTCGGCATTCGGGTGTTGAACGGCCTCCATGATCCGGGCGACGACGATTTTTTCCGAGGTGATGCCCTTGGTGACGATGCCCTCGACCTCCACCCCCGCGAAGGTGAACAGGTCGTCGATTTCCTTGATCGATTTGCCTGATAGGTCGAGGTGGGTGCCGAGCCAGTTGAGTGAGATATTCATGGGAAGAGATGGATGGATGAACCGCCAAGACGCCAAGAGCGCCAAGGAAGAGAGATTGAATGATGTGTTGGATCTAAAAAACGGTTGGGCTTTCGGAATGAAGCTCTTTGATTGTCAAACCTTGGCGGCCTTGGCGTCTTGGCGGTTCAAATTCAAAACTGCCGCAAAAAGCGCGCGTCGTTTTCGATGAGCAAGCGGATGTCCTTGATGCCCCAGCGGATCATGGCGAGGCGGTCGAGGCCCATGCCGAAGGCGAAGCCGGTGATCTTTTCAGGATCAAACGCCTGGTCCTTGCGCGCCGTGTTGATCGACTCGAACACGGCCGGGTCGACCATCCCGCAGCCGGCCACTTCGATCCAGCGCGGGGCCTGGCCTTTGATCTGGAGCTTCACGTCGATCTCGAAGCTCGGCTCGGTGAACGGGAAGAAGTGCGGGCGGAAGCGCACTTCGGTGCCGGTGCCGAACAACTCGCGCAGGAAATACTCCAGCGTGCCCTTGAGGTCGGGCAGCGACACATCCTCGCCGACAT
Source organism: Verrucomicrobiota bacterium (assembly GCA_037142115.1). Lineage (GTDB taxonomy): Bacteria > Verrucomicrobiota > Verrucomicrobiia > Verrucomicrobiales > Akkermansiaceae > Luteolibacter. The sequence goes on from JBAXBG010000036.1 coordinate 2,985, forward strand.
AGAGGCCTTCGAGCTGGTTGAAAACCGACAGGTGGGTGGCGTCGATCTCGTCGCGGCGATAGGCAGAGCCCGGGGCGATGATGCGGATCGGCGGCGGCTGGGCTTCCATGGTGCGGATCTGCACGCTTGAGGTGTGGGTGCGCAGGAGTTTGCCGGAATCGAAATAGAACGTGTCCTTTTCGTTGCGTGCCGGGTGATCGGCCGGGGTGTTGAGGGCGTCAAAGCAATGGAACTCGTCCTCGATTTCCGGGCCGTCGGCCAGGGAAAACCCCATCCGGCGGAGAATCCCGATCGCCTCGTCGCGGATCAAGGTGAGCGGGTGGAGCGCGCCGTGGGGCAACCCGCGGGCCGGCAGCGTGACATCGATGCCCGCCAGTGCCGCCCGGTCCGCCAGGTCGCGGAGCGTGAGTTGTTTGGTCTCAAGGGCGGCGGTGATGGCGCTGCGGGCGGCATTGAGCAACTGCCCGACGGCGGCCTTGTCGTCCTTGGGCACGTCCTTGATGCCGGCGGCGACCAGGGTGAGAGTGCCTTTTTTGCCGAGCACGGCGACGCGGGCGTCGTCGAGCGAGCGCTCGTCGCTGGCAACGGCGATCTGCGCGAGCGCTTCAGTTTGGATGGCTTCGATTTGCTCCTTCATGGGAAAGGCCGTGCGCCATAGCCGGAAACCTGCCGCCGGTCAAAGCCAAGCTGCGGGTTTGTTTCGCGAAGCCGCCCACCCTCGGTGATTCGAATGAAGCGAAACGCAAAGGCGCGGAGGTCGCAGAGAGGGGCGCTGAGGTTGGACTGTGATCCTAATGGAATTCAAAAACCCTCCGCGATTCTCTCTGCGACCTCAGCGTCTCTGCGTTTCGATCCTATTTCACCTCATCCAAAGTGCCGGCTATCTGCGCCGCCGCATCGAGAAACGAGGGGAATTCCGGTTGCCAGTCGGTGGCGCGGAGTTTTGCGTTTGACACCTGTTTGTGGGTCCATCCGCGTTTGCGGTTCGGGTCGCGCGGGCCGCTAATCGGCAATGGCCGCGCCAACATCGCGCCCAGCGCCGCATAACAGTCCAGCTGGGTGAGCGGCTGCGAATCGCTCACGTTGAACACCCCGCGACCCGCACCGCGGGTGACCAGGTGATAGATCGCGCTGGCCGCGTCGTCACGGTGGACTTGATTGAGAAACCGCCCGCCGTCGTCCTCGATGACCGCCTCGCCGGCGAGGAATTTTTTCAGGATCACACTGCGGCCCGGACCATAAATCCCCGCCAACCGGGCGACCCAGCCGCCCGCGCCAAGCACGACGCGCTCCGCATCCAGCAACAAGCGCCCGGTTTCGCGCTCCGGCATGGCCGACGATGCCTCGGTCACCCACGAGCCGTCGGTCTGGGCGTAAACCGAGGTGCTGGATGTGAAAACCAGCGGCACCCCGGGAAATTTGTCAGTTAAATTACGGCAGCCCTCGACATACACCCGTTGATAGGCCGCCGCTCCGCCCCGACCGGAGGCCGCGCAATGGACGATGGCATCGGCTCGCGGCAGGCGGCTCACCGCCACCGGATCGGCCACGTCGCACGCCAGGCAGCCATCGCCGCCCGACAAGGAAACGGGCGTGACGTCCCAGCCGCCTGCGCGAAATTCGCGCGTGACCGCTTGGCCGAGGTAGCCGTGACCGACAAGCAACAAGTTCATGCCGCGCCCATAGAGGCAGCTTCAGCCGCAGAAACAAGAATCAAGCCGGTCGGCTGGCAAAGTTTTCAGGATTGGCTCTTGTGCAGGCGGGGGAGCGGTCCTTCATTGCCTCACCACCGACGGCCTCCGCGGAGCGCAGGCTTCAGCCTGCATCTTGGCCAGCTGTTGATGGTCCCCACACCCGATGAATCTCCTCACTTACCACCTATTTGCCAGGCTCATCGCCGAGGTCGCCCCCCCGCTGGACCCGCAGCGAATCTTCACCCCCGACACCCAGAGCTTTCTCAATTTCAATCCCTACAACATTCTTGCCGGGCTGGTCTTCGGAACCATCGGCTGGGGTGCCTTTTCCTACGGCAAACGCCTCGATCTGTGGCAGCCCCGGGCCATCGGTGTGGCAATGATGGTCTATCCGTATTTGATCAGCAACGCGTGGCTGCTGTGGGGCGCCGGCTTCGGCCTAATGGTGGTCCTGTGGTTCTTCCACCACGAATGACCTCGTAGCCGCGCTCGTGAGAACGCGAACCCCGCGCGCTGTCACCAGCGCGCCTGCCGCGAACCGCCACTCACTGCGGCGTCAGGCTGGCATCGAGCGTCAGCAACTTGCCCGCTTCCACCGTAAGCTGCCTGGTGAGCGAGCCTAGGCAGAGGGTGAGCTGGCCGCTGGTGCCGGGCAGGATCCGGGCGCGGGTGAGCTTGCCCGCTTTCCAGTCCAGCGCGACGCTGGCGTTGCCGCGGGCGCGCAGACCGCTCACCGTGCCGGCCGGCCAGGCAGCGGGCAGGGCCGGCAGCAGGCGCAGTTGGAACCCGCCCTGCGGGTCCTGGGTCTGACTTTGCAACAACATCTCGGCGATGGCGGCAGTGGCACCGAAGTTGCCGTCGATCTGAAACGGCGGATGCCCGTCGAACAGGTTGGGGTAGGTGCGGTCGCGCAGCAGGTTGCCTAGCAGGATGTTGGCGTGGTCGCCGTCGCCGAGGCGCGTCCACATGTTGATCTTCCATGCCAGCCCCCAGCCGGTGCCGGCGTCGCCGCGGCGCTCGAGCACCGCGCGCGCGGCCTCATACAGCTTGGGGGTGGCGGTGGTGACCAGGCTCTCCGGATAGAGGCCGAAGAGGTGGGACGTGTGGCGGTGGTGGGGGTCGCTCTCCTGATAGTCCTCGATCCACTCGAGGATCCGCCCGGACTCCGGGCTGATCCGAACCGGAGCCAGGCGGGCCAGGGTGCTGGCGCATTCCTGGCGGAATTCGGCGTCGGTGTTGAGGGTGGTGCTGGCGGCAATGCAATGGGTTAGAAGCTGGTGGATGATCATCAGGTCCATCGTCGCGCCATAGGTGAACTGCGCCTTGCCGCCGCCATTGGGCAGGATGAATTCGTTTTCCGGCGAATACGACGGGTTGGTGACCAGCTTGCCGGCGACCGGGCTGCCGGGCGGGGCGACCACCAGCGTGTCGATGATGAAACGGGCCGCGCCTTTCATCAGCGGCCAGGCGCGCTCGGCCAAAAACTGCTTGTCGCCGCTGAACTCATAGTGCTCGAACGGGTGGCCTGCCAGCCACGCCGCACCCACCGGCCAGATCCCCTGCACGCCGTCGGCCGGGGCGGCGAACCCCCACGGGTCGGTCAGGTGGTGGACCACCCAGCCGCGGGCGCCGTATTGCACCTTGGCCACCCGTTCGCCCGGTGCGACCAGCGTGTCCATCAGGTCGAACAGCGGCTGGTGCAGTTCCGCCAGGTTGGTGGTTTCCGCCGGCCAGTAGTTCATCTGCACGTTGATATTGGTGTGGAAGTCGGCATTCCACGGCGGATTCATCTGCCACGCCCAGATCCCCTGCAGGTTGGCCGGCAGGCCGCCGGGCCGCGACGAACTGATCAGCAGGTAGCGCCCGAATTTGAAATACAACGCGGTCAGGCCGGGGTCGCTGGCACCCTCCTGCTTGAGCGCTAACAAACGCGCGTCCGTCGGCAGCGCCGCCGCGGCGACAGCCGCCGCCGGCACCAGAGTGAGGTCCACACGCTTGAAATAGTTCTGATAGTCCCGCACGTGCGCGGCCTTGAGCGCCTCGTAGGGCATGGCCGCGGCGCGCTGGATGATCGCCGCGCAGGCGGCCTCGGGATCGCCCGCGGGCACGTAACTCTTGCCCGACGGGTCGCGGGCCAGCAACTCGCCGATCGCGTGCAGGCCCGGATAGCCGGTGGCCCCGGTGAGGTAGAGCGTGACGGTTGTGGCCTTGCTCACGGTGAGCAGCCCGCCGGTGTTGGAAACCGCGCCGCCCTCTGCGACCGCCGACGCCTGGGCGGCAAACCGCAGCCCTCGTTGCGTCCCCGCCTCGTCCTTGCGGTCAATCTGGCCGGTTAGCACGATCGCGTGCGGATCGCCGGGCGCGGCGATGCAGTGCGCGTCCTTCTGGCGTTTCAAGGTCATCTTCAAGTCCAGGGCACCCGCGCGGCTGGCGGTGAAGCGCACCGCGATCACGTTGGCCGGCGCGGAGGAAAACGCCTCGCGGGTGTAGGTGACGCCCCCGCTGACGTAGGCGACCCGCGCCAGCGCGCTGCCGATGTCGAGCGAACGAAGGTAGTTCGACGCCCCGGCCACCCCCGGTGCCTCGATCCACAACTCGCCGAGCGACTGATAGGGCTTCACTCTATGGGGCGTGCCCATCATCGTTTGGGCGGCGAGCTTCTCGGCGGCGCGGTTTTCGCCGGCAAACAACAAGCGCCGGACCTCGGGCAGCGCCTGCAACGACTGCGGGTTGGCGGCGTCGAGCGGATAGCCGTCCCACAGGCTGTCCTCGTTGAGCTGCAGGCGCTCGTCGGCGATCCCGCCGAACACCATCGCCCCGAGGCGGCCGTTGCCCAGCGGCAGCGCTTCCTCCCAAACCTTGGCGGGTTGGCGATACCACAGCAGGTTGTCGGTGTCGGACGGCGTGGCGGCAGGCTCCCCCGCCAACGGCGCGCGGTCGCTCCACTTGGCATCGATGCGCGTGCGCGCCGTCGCAGCCGACAAGGCATCCACATCCGGGATGTTCTTCGCTGGGGCCTTGCCCTGGCCAAAAGCCGGAAGGCCCAGACCAAGGCACATGAGCGCCATCACGGCAGGATGAGAGAACAAAACGGTGGTGGTTTTCATGAGAGTGGATGGTGGGGTCGCAACACCCCACTACAACGGTGATGGAATCGATTTCTTTCACGCCGATGCATTCACGCATGGGGCACTCGTGGCTTTAGCACGCGAATCCGGCGGGACCGCTGTGAGGGATCGGGGAACTTCGGCTTGCGTCACGTGCTCAAGGAAGGGCGATATCCGATCGCCCATGTCCAGGTGAGGCTCCATGCAATACGAGCCACCCCCCTACCAGCCCACCACTTCATGGACTTGCCATCCACATCGGCGGACGGATTCCGCCGCTCCTTGAATTCCACGAAGCAACCACGAGTTCCGGGAGACGAATCACTGCCGGAATCACGGCATCTGAATGACTTTGAGGCGGGCGAACTGCCTGGCCGCGCCGGTGGCCAGCCGATAGAAAATCCGGGGCTCGGCATTGGGTGCGTTGTGCGTGGTTTCAGCGGCCCAGCTGACCAGATCGGTGGATGATTCGATCACGAAGTTCACGTCACCATTGGCCATCGCCTCGGTGCCCTTGGTGAAGGTCAGAACCCCGGCCGCGAGCTCGCCAGGCGGCGGGTTGGACCCTTTGGGATCGAGTCCGAGCGCGTATTCCGCTAGATTGGTCAGCCCGTCGTGGTCGAAGTCACCGCCGGCCGGCTGGCCGTCAATCCCGTGGGCGGCCGCCCAGGTGGCGTAACCCGCCGCGCTGAGAGTTGCCTGGCTGGCCGAGTAGCTCACCTGATAGCCGGCGGGCACGCTGGCGAAGGTGCCGGTCAGGCTGGCACCCTGGGCGACCACATACGACGCCTGGGTGAAGCCGCCGGCCAGCAGTGAAACCGTGAGGTTGGCGCCGCTGAGGTTGAGCGCGCCGGTTGACACCCACTTGTCATTCGACGCCCCGTTGATTTTCACCGCCAGCGTGCCGGTCAAAGTGGCCGCGCCGGTGGTGAGGGTGGCCGCGCCGGTCCCCGGGGCAATGGTGCCCGCCACGGTGAGCGGCCCAACGACCGCGCCGGTTCCCGCCAAGGTCTTGCCCGCTGGCACATTGAAGCCCGGACTCATGGCACTGACGTCGAGGCTCGCGCCGCTTTGCACGGTGATGACCGGGGAAGACGCGATCGAGCCGCCGCCGGTCACGGCCAGCGTACCGGCGCTGACGGTGGTGGCCCCGCTGTAGGTGTTAACTCCTGATAGGGTGAGCGCGCCGGCACCGGTTTTTGTCAAGCCGCCGGTCCCGGAGAGCACGCCGGAGAGCGCGATGTTGAGAGGAGCGGCGGCAGCATTGGCCGCCTGGAAGGTGATGTTGCCGTTGGTGGTGCCCAAGGTCAGGTTCAGGCTGGACGCCCAGCTGGCTGCGGCACCCACGATCCCGCCGGACAGCGAAGTCACGCAGGCAAACGGCGCGGTGCCGTTGTTGACCATGCCGCCACTGCCGACATACAGGCTCCCGCCAGTTAGATTGAGCGCCGCGCTGCCGCCGGTGGCGGCGGCAAAGCCGGGGTCTTTGCCAAAATTGATTAGAGTGGCCGTCAGGACGCCACCGCTCAGGTTGACCGTGCCGCTGCCGCCCGAGGAGCCGGAGCAAAATGACAACTCAGTGGTGGTCAGCGTGCCGCTGGTCATGGCCACCACCCCGCTGCCGCCGGTCTGGGTGAAATTGATGAGGATCGGCTCGGTGCTGGCGTTGAGCGTGCCGCCCGCCATCACCAGCTTGCCGTTGTGCGCGCTGCCGCGCCCGACGATCACGTAGCCGGAGCTGGCATTCAAGGTTCCGCCAGGGTTGAGCGTGACGATTCCCTCCCCGCTGTTGCCCATTTGGAACGAAGCCGTGCCAGTGAGGGTGGCCGAGCCGCCGATCACCAACCCGCCGGTGGCGGCGAGCGCGTTGCCGATATTCATCGAGGGTCCGGCCCCCAGCGTGGTGAAGGTGCCGGCAGTGAGCGTCACACTGCTGGCCGCAGCCGTCGATATGAGCGTGGTGCCGGAACCGGTCCCGGTGAGCGACTGGAGCACCGCCCCGCCGCCGCCCAGCGACAGCGACTTGCCCGCCAGGGCGATCACATCGGTGGTGGCATTTTTGAAATTCAGGGCGCTATTGATCGTCGCGTCGGCATTGACGGTTAGAAGGCCGGTCGCGCCATTGTTGGCGCCCAGGCGGATCGTGCCGCCGGTGAAGGTGTAAGCGCCGCTGGCGGCCGGGTTGAGGGTCAGCGCATTGGCGCTCTGGGTGCCGGAAACCGTGACGGTGCCGGCCGCGCCGCTGGCCGCGCCGAAGATCACGTTGTGGATCGGCGTGAACGTCGTGGCGGTCGCGCTCGCCAGAGCGGTGATGGCCGCCGCGCTCAGGGTGACGGTGGTGCCGGAAATGTTGGTAAGGGTCGTTCCGGCCGGGAACTGAGCCAGCGAGTTGCCCAGGCCGGTCACCAGTCCGCTGGCGCTGGCCACGGTGATGGTGGTGGCACCCACGGCAAATGGCGACACGTTGGTGGTGGCCGCCGGGCTGGGGGTGTAGGCCAAGTTATTGCCGCCGCTGGCAAAATTGCCGGTGGTGTTGTCCCATGTGCCGCTGCCATCGCTGCTGGTGGCGGCATGGCCAGGGTCCCAGGTCAGGGTCGCCGCCTGCGGGTTGGTCGGCGGCCACGGCAGCGGCCCGGCAAACAACGGCGCCGAGTCCGCCCCCTCGCCCGCGGAACTCACCGCCGACACCACATAATAATAGGTCAAGCCGGAGGTGACCGCGCTGTCCAGATAGCTCATCACCGCTAGATTGGTCGCCAGCGTGGCATACGGTCCACCAATCAGGGCGGCGCGCTTGAGGTTGTAACCGGTGGCGGTGGCCGACGTGTTCCAGCTCAACGTCACCTGCGACGTGCCGGCCACGGCACTCAAGCCGGTCGGGGCGGCGGGGGGCGTGGGCACCGTGGCAATCCGGACGAGCGTCTCGGCGGAGTTGCCGCCTTCCCCCACCCCGTCGTTGGCCGAAACCACGTAGTAATAGTTCGTGTCAACCGTCAGGTCGGTGCAGACATAGGACAGGGCGGCAAGGCTGCCGGCCACAGTGGTATACGGCCCGCCGCTGGTGGTGGCGCGCTTGATGTTATAGCTGAGGGCGCCCGCGGCGGCGGTCCAATTCAGCGTCGCCTGCGCGCCGGCGAGGGTGGCGGTCAGGTTGGCCGGCACCGCCGGCACCTGCAAGGTCCAGGGCGCGGTCACGTTGTCAAACGTGGCGGTGTGAGTCACGGTGTTGTCGCCCGAGCACACGGCGAACCCGACATAAATCGGGTCCGGCAGCGTGAGGTTCTGCGAATTGCCCACTTGCGTCCAGGTGACACCATCGGCCGAGCGGTAGCCAGAGAACACGTTGCCCAAGCGCACGATGCGCACCCACTTGTCGGTGCCCGTGGCCGGGCCGCCAGCCGTGACGGCACCGGTCGACTGGCGCGCCTGCCAGCCATATTGGGTCGGTGTGGCATACTCGAACAAATTCACCGCGTCGGGACTGAGGCTGGCGCGCATCATCACCCCGGCGCGTGGCAGTGTTCCCGTCGCCCCTTGCGAGGCCACCCGCGCGGTGATCGTGCCATTGCCCGTCAGCGTGGTGTAGGCGAAGTTATATGAATCGAGCGTGCCGGCGATCAGCGTGCCCGAGCCCACCACGGTGTAAGCGCCCGCGGCGGCGGCAAACGCCCCGCCGGCAGTATTGACCACCCCGACGTCCTGGTCTGACAGTGGCGGCGGCAGGAACGTCGCCACCGCGGAACTCTCGACCCACGACCCGGCTTCGCCGCCCGCGGTGGCCGCGGTGATGAGATAATAATACGTCACGCCACTCGTGACTGACCGGTCGGTGTAATTGAGCGCGCTCGAGCCGCTGGCGATCGTCGCATACGGACCGCCACTGGTGGTCGCGCGCTTGACGTTATAGGACAGCGCGGTGCCGACATACGCCGGCCAGCTTAACGCCACCTGGGCATTGCCCGTCGTCACCTGAATCGACAGCAACGGGCCGGTGTTGATCTGGGCGGAATCCGGCCCCTCCCCCATCAGACCGATGGCGGAAACCACATAGTAATAGGTGGAGCCGGAGGCGACGGCGGTGTCGACATAGGTCGCCACTCCAGTTAGGTTGGCCGCCACCGTGGTGTATGGCCCGCCGCTGGTGGCCGCGCGCTTCAAATTGTAGTGCAGCCCGGAAATCGCCGTCCAGGCGAGCTTCACCTGGCGGTTTTGCGGAGTCCCGCTCAGCGCCGCGGGCGATCCGGTGACGCGGTAATTGGCCAGCACTGCCTGATAGGCCTGCGCCAGCGTGCCGGTCACCGGGGTGCTGGTGGTGGCCGAGAGGCAGCTGGTGTCGCCGCTCCAGTGGTCGAAGGTCTGGCCGGTCAGGGTATTGGCGGCAACCGGCTGGGGCGCGCCAAGGGCGAAGAAGCCGGTGCCGGAACCGGCGTTGACGTTGAGCTTGGAGACCGGGTCACTGCGGAATGGCGAGGCTGGCAACCCGTCAACCACCGTGCCGCCAGTGTCGGTGATTTGATTGTAGAGGTTGCAGGCCGGGTTGTTGGCCCAGCCGTAGCGCACCGCCACCGGGCTCGGGACGCTGGCGCTGGCCACCACCACGGTGTTGGTCGCGGCGTCGATCACCGCGCCGGCCGCATAATATACCTTGTTGCTGCCGCAAATGGCAAAACCCGTCAGCGTGCCGCCCGTGACCTGTTGGACCGGGCTGAGCGGCGTCGGATAGAGCGTGATTCCGGTCGTGAGAGTGCCCATCGGTTTGGAACCCACCATCAGGCCCGCGCCCACGTTGCTGAAGGAACAACGCATCGTGCTGCCGGAGACGCTGGCCCCGGTGAAAATCGGCCCCTGGCTCACCCCGCTCTGGCCGTAGACCAGATCGGCGGCGGCCCAGGCGGCGCGCAAACCCACGTCCGGCTTGTCGGTGGGGTGCAGGTTGATGGCATCACCGATGTCGATGGTGGTGACGACCCTGCTGTTAGGGTCGTTGACCACCGTGTTGAGCTGCGCCTCGCGCAATTCGGCCCAGCTGCCGGTTTCCGCCGGCAGGGTGGCCCGGGTCTGGTAGTTGGGCAGCTGGATGATGAGGAACGGCAGGTTGGGCTGGGCGAAATTGCTGCGATAGGCGCTCATCATGGCCGGCAGCGCCCGGGCATACTGGTCGGGCGTGGCCGCGTCCGACTCGCCCTGATACCAGGCGGCGGCGCGGATGCGCAGCGGGGCGAGCGGCGCGATCATGCCATTGAACAGACTGGAAACCGCGCCGCTGGCCGAGGTTTGATCGAAGATCGCCTGGGTGTAGTCGGCGAAACCCGCGGCAAACGCGCTGTCCACCCAGCGGCTAACCGGGGTGCCGCCCACCGACGCGTTGATGATGCCGATCGGCACGCCCTGCATCCGGAACAATTCGCGGGCCATGAAGTAGCCGGTGGCCGAGAACGCGCCGGTGGTGGTCGTTCCGGCGACATTCCACGGTCCCCCGCCAGGGGTCAGCAGCGGAGTGTAACTGGAGGTTCCCGACACGCTGAAGTGGCGGATGTTGTTATTGGCGGAAGCGGCAATGTCCGCATCAAACAACCCCGGCTGGGATTCCATTCCTGCATATTCACTGACGGTGTGGGCCATGTTCGACTGCCCGGAGCAGAGGAAAACGTCGCCGATGAGGATGTCGGTGAGGGTCGCGGTGGTTTGGCCGGTGGCGGCAATCGTCACGCTGTAGGCGGCGTTGTTAGCCACCAACCCGAACGGGCCGACGGCCACCTGCCAGCGACCATTTGCGTCAGCCACCGCCGTTTTGTTCTGGGCGGTGGCGCTGGTTTCGTCCCTGACGGTGACCGTCACCGTGTTACCCGCGGTGGTCCAGCCCCACAGCGGGTCCGCCGCATCGCGCTGCAACACCATGTGGCTCGTCAGCAGTGGGTGCACAAAGGGGTTGGTAGCGGCACGCGCCGCCGGACCACACAGGGTGAGGATGCAGGCTAGCTGGATCAGCTTTGATTTCATGATAAAATGGAAAAATCGGATGGCTCACCGGGCCGGCCGAGAATGATGTAACGGGGCCGCCACCCGAAAGCGGCGACCCCGTCAGTCCCGGAGAAAAACCCATTAACTCCGAAATTCATCTCAGTCGCAGTGGTGACGGCGGAGCGTCACAACAGCAGACCCGGAAATACTGGGTGGTTGGCCACGGCCCACCTTCAAACAAAAAATGGCCGGATTTCCGCCAACCGCATAGTCCCCAAAACGGGGACACCTCGACGCACGGCCAGGGCGATTCACGCCGCGGTAGAATCCATCCAGATCGTTGGATTCGGCGTTGAAATCTTCACGGTTGACCAACGTGTCCCTGTCGCGATGCTTTCGCAGTCAAATGGATCGCAGCCGGCGCACACTGGATCCGACTGGCACCTGGACCGTGCATCCAACCACCCGCAATTCCATGCCATCACCCGCCTGCTCCCGCCGCAATCCCCAACCCGCTCTCCCCGATTATTGATGCGGCCGCATCAATAATCGGTAAAAGTGCGCTCCGAAACCCTTCGGCAAATCCGCCCGCCAGCCGGATTCTTGGCCCACCACCACTTCTACAACGCCCATGCAACGCCTCCTCTCCATCTTTTTTTTCACCCTGCTGCCCGGCATCTCCGTCATTGGATCCGAATTGCCAGTTGCCGCCGGAAGCACTGCCAACCCCTTGCTCGACGCGTGTAATGTCACTTGGAACGAGCCGGGTCCCACATCGAGCCAGTCGATGCCGTTAGGCAACGGTGACATCGGCCTCAACGTCTGGGTCGAGCCCACCGGGGATGTGTTATTCTATATCGGCAAGACGGATGCGTGGAACGAGAGCGTGCATGGGACTACGGGCCTGTTGAAACTCGGCCGTGTGCGTCTGACACTGAGTCCAAGCCCGCTGCGCGCGGGAGCTCCCTTTGCGCAAGTGCTCAAGCTGCACACGGGAGAAATCCAAATCCAGGAAGGAGCGGCGAGCGTGCGGGTGTGGGTCGATGCCAACCACCCGGTGATCCGCGTCGAGATGAAAAGCCGCACGCCGGTGGCAACCACCGTGACGTTGGAAACCTGGCGGACCGCTTCCGCTAAAGACGTCATCCTGGGCGGCCAGACCAATCGCATCGCCTGGTATCACCGCAATGGCCCGGAGGCGGAGCCGCATGTGGCAAACCTGACCTTCGGTGCGGTGATCAAAGGCGACGGTTTGGCGGGCAAAGATCCCACCACCCTGCAAGCCGCGGCGGCGACGTCGCAACTGGTGTCGATTTACCCGCTCACGGCGACGACCCCGACTCCCGAGCAATGGCGGAGCCAACTCGACGGGCAAATCACCACCCTCGACGCACTGGATATCGACCAAACCCGCCGCCAGCACCAACAATGGTGGGATCAATTCTGGCACCGCAGCTGGATTTTCATCCAAGGCGGCAAGAACGCCAAGGAAGTCACCCAAGGTTATGTTTTACAGCGTTTCATCACTGCCTGCAACGGGCGCGGGCACTATCCGATCAAATTCAATGGGGCGCTGTTCAACGTCGACAATCCGGCGCATCCGGAAGGCAAGGACAAGGACGGCAACGTCAGGCCGCCCAAACCGGTGACCGCCGATTACCGCACCTGGGGCGGTCAATATTGGTTCCAAAACACCCGCCCGATGTATTGGCCGCGGCTCGCCGCCGGCGATTTCGACCTCATGCTCCCGCTGTTCAAGATGTATGCGGAGATGCTGCCCGCCAACGCCGCCCAAGTGAAGGAATACTATCACCACGACGGCGCCTACTTCGCGGAAACGGCTCCATTTTGGGGCGGCCTCAAATATGTAGGCCCGGAAGTCAAAGAGAATTGGACCGACCATTATTTCACGCCGATCCTCGAACTGAGCATGATGATGCTGGATTACTACGAGTTCACCGGCGACACGGCATTCGCCCGGCACACCCTGATGCCGGTGGCCACCGCCGGCCTCACGTTTTTCGACCAGCATTTCAAACGCGACGCGCAGGGAAAGCTGCTGCTCGATCCTGACAACGCCATCGAGATGTATTGGAAAGTCCGCAACCCGGCTCCCGACATCGCCGGCTTGCGCGCCATCCTGCCACGACTCATCGCCCTGCCCGCGGATCTGGTCTCCCCCCCGGCCCGCCAGGCGTGGCGCCGACTGCTAGGCGAACTGCCGCCGCTGCCCACGCTCGACAAGCGGGGGCACACGATCCTGCTGCCCTACACCGGCCCGCAAACCGCCCAGCGCCGCAATGGCGAGAACCCCGAACTCTATGCCATCTATCCGTTCCGGCTCTACGGCTTGGACAAGCCGGGAATGGCGATGGCGCTCGCCACCTTCGATGTCCGCAAGTGCCCGCAACAAGGCTGCTGGTCGCAGGACCCGATCCAAGCGGCGATGCTGGGCCTGAGCGAGGTCGCCCGCGAGGCGGTCGCCTATGCCTTCCAGCTCAGGTCCCCGGAGCTGAAATTCCCGGCCTTCTGGGCACCGACACATGACTATCAGCCGGACCAGGACAATGGCGGCAATGGCGAACACGGGCTCCAACAGATGTTGATGCAAACCGACGGCCGAAAAATCCTGCTGCTGCCGGCCTGGCCCGAGGGTTGGGATGGCGAGTTCAAGCTCAACGCGCCCTATCAGACCAGCGTCCAGGGCAAAATCATCGGCGGCAAATTGTGCAACCTGGTCGTCACGCCCGCCGCGCGCGGCGCCGACGTGATCGACATGTCGCGGCGGCCCGCCGCGGTGGCGGAGCCAAAGTCCTTTGTCGCCAACGGCAGCGTGACCAGCCTGCTCTCCGCCCGCGACCCGATTGTCGCGCTGAAACAAACCCGCGCGGGCGCAGCCAATCTACTGGCGGAAGGCACCGACTGCGGCACCCCCGCCGCGGTGCTGGATGGCAACCCCAGCAGCAAACATTACAACCGCGCCAAGGACGGCATCAATCCCGCGGGCATCAATACCGGCGTGGTGATCACCCCCCTGGCGGCCAGCCAGCCGGTGACCGCGCTCCAGTTCGCCACCGGCAACGACATGCCCAGGCGCGACCCGTATTCGATCACCCTCGAGGGATCCAACGCGCCCGACGCGGCCCAAGCCGGCGGCAACGGGTTTGTCCTGATCTATCAGGGCCCGGCCGGCCTGGACGCCGATCCCGGCCGCAACAGCTGGGGCAACGTCGTCCGTTTCAGAAACCCGACCGCCTATCAGACATACCGGTTACTGGTCACCGACACCCACAACGACGCCGACGGCACCCAGTATGCCGAGCTGAAATTGGGACAATGAGTGCTAGTTCGCCGTGAACTGCCCGCGCCTGCCGCTGGCGGCGGTGCCGGGAGTTAGCGTGGGCCGGCCCGCCACGCCGGGCAATCACATGCTGGTGGCCGCGCACGGTGACAGCGAGCGCCAGCGTGCCGTCACCGGCACGCCTACGTTCCGCGCTTAGCGGGTGTTCACGCCGAATGCGTAGGTCGTCTTGGTGCGATAGGTTTCCCCGGGCTTAAGCACGGTGGTGGGAAACCCGGGCTGATTGGGCGAGTCCGGGAAGTGTTGGGTCTCAAGCACGATGGCGGTGTATTGCTGATAGTGTTGGCCGTCTTTGCCGGTGAGCGTGCCGTCGAGGAAGTTGCCCGAGTAGAACTGCACGCCGGGCTGATCGCTGAAGACGTGCATCCAGCGCCCGGTGGTCGGTTCGCTGACTTCCACCAGCGGCACGCCGTCCGGGCGGGCATCGAGGACGAAATTATGGTCATAGCCGATGGGCTTGCCCCCGGCCTGGCTCAGGCGCTGGCCGATGGGCGTGGCGACCTGGAAGTCGAAGGGAGTGCCGGACACGGCCTTGATCTCACCGGTTGGGATGAGGGTGTCATCCACCGGGGTGTAGTGGCTGGCACGGATCAGCAGTTGGTGGTCCTTGATGCTGGCCGGGCCGCGACCCGCCAGATTGAAGTAGGTGTGGTTGGTGAGGTTGAGCACCGTGGTTTTGTCGGTGGCGGCCTCATAGGCGATTTCCAAGCGGTTGTCAGCGGTGAAGCGGTAAGTCACGGCAACGGTCAGCGTTCCGGGATATCCCTCCTCGCCGTCCGGGCTGACGCGGCTGAAGCGGACCGCCGCCTCGGACCCCGGGAGGATCGCCGCCGACCACTGGCACTTGTCAAAGCCCCTGGTCCCGCCGTGCAGCGTGTTGGGGGTATCGTTGATCGCGAGTTGATAGGATTTCCCCTCCAGGGCGAATTGCCCCTTGGCGATGCGGTTGCCGAAACGACCGATACTGGCCCCGAAATACGGACTCTTGGTGAGATAGGGTTCAAACGTGTCAAAGCCCAGGGAAACGTCACCCGGCTTGCCCAGGCGGTCCGGCACGACGAGATCCACCACCGTCGCGCCGTAATCCATGATCGAGACGTAGGACCCGCTGGAATTCTTGAGGGTGTAGAGCGTCACGGGCTTGCCGTCAGGCAAGTGACCGAAGACGCTGGAGGTGACGCCCGCGGGCGGCGACGACTGACACCCGGTGAGCGCGAGCATGCCGAGGATGGTGGTGATAAAGAGCGACCTCATGGGGATTTGGATGGTTTGGAAGTTAGGACTCAAGGGTTCACAAGCCCCGGAAACCACGGAACTTGGCGGATCCTGGAACGGGGACATGTCCAGGTCAAGCATCCTGCAATATTACGCGCAGTCGGCGTTGTTGTGCTCCGGCGAGCGGTCAAGCTGGCGGAAACACTCCTGGCCATTCGATGAGATGCGCACCGCCAGAGTCATGAGTCACCCGAAATAGGAACATGGAAAACGGCAGGGCGGTTTATTTCACCACCGATTACAGTTTGACGGATTTCACGGAGAAGGTTCTTTGTGGAATCACAGGCCGACGCTCGCGCGGGCCAATCATCTAACGTGGGACGAATGGCCGTGAGGATGCGGTGTGGTCGGGCTAATTGCCGGCCTTGCCCAGGAAGGTGACCGGGTCGACGGACCGGCTGGATGGTGGCAGGTCGGCCGCGGCCGTCCCCAACGTGCGGTTGGGTGCATCAGACATCTCGAGGTCGATCTTGAGGCCGTTGAGCACCTGGTCGTGGCGGAACCACAGCGCGCGGCGCGGCTGGCCGTTGAGCGCCACGCTTTGGATGTATTTGTTGTCGCGCGACGTGCCCTTGGCGACCACTTGCAGGGTTTTACCGTTAGGCAGGCCGATGGAGACCTTGTCGAAGACCGGACTGCCGAATTCATAGACCGGCACTCCGGGAACCACCGGATAGAACCCCATCATCGAGAACACCACAAAGGCCGACATGCCGCCGCCGTCCTCGTCACCGGGAATGCCCTGCAGGGTGTCGGTGAACGCGTATTCCAGCAGTTGCCGCAGGCGCTTCTGGGTTTTCCACGGTGCCCCCAGATGGTTGTAGATGTAAGGAATGGCAAAGCTCGGCTCGTTGCCCATGGAGAACTGCCCGATCATCGAGGTCGAGTCCGGAAAGACGGCGAAAAAGCCATATTTCGAGCGGCCCAGTTCGGTGCGGAACAGCTCGTCGAGTTTGGCCTCGGCGGCCTGGCGCCCGCCCATGATCTCGGCCAGGCCCTGAATGTCATGTTGGACGTCCCAATTGTAGGTATAGCCGTTGTTCTCGGTGGTGTAATCGCGTCCGCCCATGCCGCCCGAGAAGATCGGATCGAACGGTTCGATCCACTGGCCGACGGAGTCCTTGGGCCACATGAAGCCCTTGTCCGCCCGATAGAGATTCTGATAATTGGCGGCCCGCCTGAGAAAGAGTTGATAGTCGTCGGGCTTGTCCAGCGCCTTGGCGAGTTGGGCGATGCACCAGTCATCGTAACTTTGTTCGAGCGTGACCGAGACACTCTGCCGGCGCTCGAACGGATGCACCTCTGCCACGGTTTCCTTCTCGCCGGGGCGCAACGCGGGCAGGTATCCGTGCTGATTGTAGAAATCATCCAGACTCGTCTTCGGCCCGTTGCGCCATGGCAGGATCGTGGCATCGAGCGAATTCTTGCGCAGCCCCGCGTAGGCGGTCGGCAGATCGAGGTTGCGCACGCCCTTGAACCAGGCATCCGCGATCCATGGGGCCGCGTGATTGCCCGTCATGCAGGCGTAATCGCCCCACAGCACGGCAAACGACGGCATCGCGCCGGTTTGTTCGGTCATGCGGATGTAAGACTGGATCTTGTCAGCCTGTTGTTGGGGATGGAGCAGCGTTTGCAGCGGCTCGAGGGCCCGGTAGGTGTCCCACAGCCAGTTATCCACATAGAACGGGCGCGCGTCCTGATGGACCTTGTGATCAAAGCCGCTGTAGTATTGCCCGTCTTCGGTGATGTTGACCATCCGCTCATAGCACCGATAGAGGCAGGTGTAGAACACCCGCTTTTGCGCCAGCGTGCCGCCTTCGACCTGAATCTGGCCGAGGGTCTTGTTCCAGACGTCGCGGGCGTGATCCTTGGTTTTCTCGAACTCCCAACCGGGAATCTCATGAGCCAGGTTTTTGCGCGCTTGCTCCACGCTGATGAAGGAAACGCCGTAACGGAATTCAAGCACCCGGGTGCCGGCGGTCCCGGAGATCGCCAGCCGCGCCTTGTCCCCCACAACGGTTCGCACGGAGCTCACCGGCGCGCTGAATTCGCCATACACAAAGGCCTGCATGCCGTTGAACTTTTCCACCCCCGAGATCGCATGGCTCGCGGCCATCGTCAGATCGCCGCCCTTGTTGTTAGACAGCAGCACCACCGGCTTGCCGCTGGGGAAGTTCCAGCGGAAATACCCGCACCGCTCGCTGGGCGTGAACTCAATCTGAATGAGCGAGTCGTCCAGCCGCACCGAATAATAGTAGGGCGTGGAATGCTGCTGGTCGTAGGCGGCCTTGTGCTGCCAGGCCGCCGCATCCACCACGCCGTCATGCGGCATCAGCGCGAACAGCTCGCCCAGGCGGTGCGAGATGATGGTCAGGGGAAACGACTGGATCTGGTCGTCCAACTGGTCCTTGCGCACCGGATAGACGCGCACCATGCTGTTGGGCAGATGGACCGTCGGGCGGGTCGGCTCGAGCAGGATGCCGACCCCGCCGATGGCTGGATCCACGTATTCAAGCTGGGCGAGGCCCACGGGTGCCGCCGCCAGGCTGCAGCCGGCCGCTGCGGTTAGAATGGTTTGTTTCATGGTGATTGGCCTGGACCAGCGGCCAGCCTTGACCGCACGCACCAAACAATCTAGTCCCCAAAGCGGGGACAGCGGGCGACTGCCGCGCGCTCCATACGCCCAAGGAGCGGCGGAATCCGTCCGCCGATGGCCATGGCAAGCCGACGAACTGCGG
>JBAXBG010000037.1:0-20995 GCA_037142115.1 Verrucomicrobiota bacterium
GGCCAGGCGATAGCCGCCACCCGGGCCGGTGGTGCCCAGGGTCAACCCGGCAGTGGCCATTTGGCTCAACAATTTGGCCGCCAGGGCGACCGAGATATGGCGTTCGCGGCCGACTTCCGCCGAGGAGACGGCGTGGGCGTCCGGCGCGTATTTTTCCGCCAAGTAACTCATCGCTGAAACAGCCTGTCGCGATTGCTTTCCGTAACGAAACATGAGCCTCCATAACACCCTTGGCAGCTACATGCCAGAGAAACGTGTAGAAAACTACGCGTTTTTTGTGGTTGGCGGGTGGGGGTGGCGGGACCGCGAGTCTCCAGACTCGCGATCTAGCACAGGCACCGCGCGCGGATTGCTGCTTGCCGCGCGGCGGTTGCTCGGGGCATCGTGGGGCCGCGCATGAAGGAACAGATCGAAGAACTCGAACGCTGGGGAGCGGATGTGATCTTTGGGCGCGCCAAAGGCTTCCGGGCCGCGGTGATGCGGTTCCTGATGCGGGCGCTCTCGGGACTGTTCCGCGGCGTGGTGCAGGCGCGGTTGTGGTGCTATCGCAGCGGCTGGAAACCCCAGCATCACCTCGGAACCCAGGTCGTGGCCATCGGTAACATCACCGTGGGAGGCACCGGCAAAACCCCGGTGGTCGAACTGCTGGCCCGCTCGTTGCGCGACCGCGGCCGCAACGTGGCGATCCTGTCGCGCGGCTATAAAAGCCGCAAACTCGAGCGCCCGCAGCAGTGGCGGGATGCCAACGGCCATCCGATTCCCGGCGAGCTGATGCCCAAAGTCGTGTCCACCGGCCGGGCCCTGCTGTTGGACTCCAAATTCGCCGGGGACGAGCCGTTCATGCTGGCCCGCAACCTCGACGGGGTGTCGGTGATCGTGGACAAAAACCGGGTCAAGAGCGGCCGCTTCGCGATTGAAAACCTCGCCGCCGACACCTTGTTGTTAGACGATGGGATGCAGTATCTGGACCTCGCGCACGGGCTCGACATTGTGCTGATTGATGCCGGCTCGCCGTTTGGGACCGAGGCGCTGTTGCCGCGCGGCACCCTGCGCGAACCGCCCAAAAACCTGCGGCGTGCGAGTTATATCCTCCTGACCAAGTGCGACGGGACCGCGAACGACGCGCTGGTGGCGCGCATCCGCCGCTACAACCGCACCGCTGAAATCATCGAGTGCACCCACGGCCCGATTCACCTTGAAAACGTCTTCACCGGCGAGCGCGAGCCATTGGTCTTCCTGCAGGGCCAATGGGTGGGTGCCATCAGCGCCATCGCCGTGCCCGAGGCATTTGAGGGATCCCTGGAAAAACTCGGTGCCCGCGTCGAGATCCGCCGCCGCTTCTCCGACCACTATCGGTTTTCGCGCCGCGAGGTGGAAAAATTCATGCAGCGTTGTGTCGAGCGCGACATGCAGCTCATCGTCACCACCGAGAAGGACGCGGTGCGCTTCCCGCGTCCGCAGTCGCTCGACGTGCCGGTCTATTTCCTGCGCATCGAGGTGGAGATCCTCAAAGGCCGGGCCATCTGGGACAACCTGATCGAGCGCCTCTGCCATCCCGAGCCGGCCATGGAGCCGGTCCTGCGCCAGCGCCACGCCTATCCGATATGAGCCTGGCCGCGGCGACAACCCGGTTGCGGGCTGCCGCCGGCGGTGTATGAGGCGGAGCGTGTGGGAATCGATCATGATCCATCCGGCCTGGGGGCACGTGGGAGTCGGCGCGGCGTGGCTGGTGACCGTTAGCCTGTTAGCAGCCGGGGTGGTTGGCTGCTTGCTGCCGGCATTGCCCGGTCATTTGATCATCCTGCTGGCGGCGGTGGCCCACCGCCTGATGCTGGGCGCGGCCGGCTCCGGGCTCGCGTGGTGGTCGTTCGTGGTCCTCGGCGGGCTGATGATCCTGTGGTTTTTCCTCGATGTTTTCCTGATCGGGTGACCAGCGGTCGCGCGCGGCGCGCGCCACCAGCAGGAACGGCGCCGGCCGCAGGGTTCCTAACATGGCGTATTTCGCGGCCTTCCAGCCGCGGGTGGTCATGGCGTCGAGCCAGGCTTCCACGGCGCGCGCCTCGGCCGCGCCGGCCGGGTGTCCCGGATAACAGATCAGCGACAGGATGCCGCCGGGCCGGAGCAGGCCCGCCGCCGCATCCAGTGCGGCGAGGGTTTCTGGGGCGGTGGTCGTCAGCTCATGGTCCGCGCCGGGCAGATAGCCGAAGTTGAACATCACCGCCGCGACCGTGCCCGCCGCCGCGTGGCGCGCCATGCCGGCGTGGCTGGTTTGGTGGAACTCCACGCGGGAGGCCAGGCCCGTGGCCGCCAACTTGGCGCGGGCGGAGGCGATCGCGGGTTGCTGCACGTCGAAGGCCAGCACCCGGCCGCCCGGACCGACGCACGCCGCGAGAAAAACCGTGTCGTGGCCGTGGCCGGCGGTGGCGTCGATGACGGTGTCGCCCGCCCGGATGGCCGCCTGAAGAATCGACTGGGCCAGTTCAGTGGGGCGCGGAAGGGCGGCGGTCATGGCTGAGGGATAGGTCTCATCCGCCCTGGCGGACGCCTGATTCTGACCTACGTCCGGGGAAGATGCCGGCTGAAGCCGGCGCTCCTTCACCTGCTGCGGCGTTATGCCGCCGGCTGCAACGGCGCGTTAGGGTCGATCCACGCGGCGTCATAGCCTTTGGCGTAGGTGAACAACTGCTTGTGCGAATAGGGCACGAACTTTGCCCGTTCCTCCTTGGGCAGGCTGGCGAGGACCGCGTCGTTGAGTGTCCGCATGACTTTCTGCATGAGATGCAAGGTCAGCTGGCGGCCTTTGCGGGCGCGCTGCACCTGCTTGTGATTCAACTGCTCGGCCGAGGTGTCGACCAACTGGTGGTTGGTCAAGCCCCAGCGGGTCAGCAAAGTGTCGAGTGGCTGGGGGCCGTGATCGCGGGTGGTGTCGGGCATGATCACGGTTTCGGCAGGGATTCCAGCACGTCGTCCATGGCGGCGATGAGTTCCTGCATGGTGGCGGCGGTTTCGTTGCCCATGTTAGAAATGCGGAAGGTGAGGCCCTTGATCTTGCCGTAGCCGCCGTTGATGACAAACCCGTGCTTGGACTTGAGGGTCTTGATGAAGGCGGACTGGTCGAAGCCCTCCGGGGTGTGGAAGCAGGTGAGGGACACCGAGGCGTTGCCGGCGGGGGCGAAGTTCTTGAATCCGTGGCGAGCGCCCCAGGCGTGGATCAGGGCGTTGTTGGCGGCGTGGCGGGCGAAGCGTTGCGGCAGGCCTTCGGCGGCGATGACCCCGAGGATGTGCTGGAGGCCGAAGATCAGGGAAATCGCCGGGGTCGACGGGGTGTTGTTCTTTTCGGCGTTTTTGGCAAACTCGATGAAGTCAAAATAGTAGCCGCGGTTGGGCATGCTTTTGGCGCG
The DNA here is from genome assembly GCA_037142115.1 of Verrucomicrobiota bacterium. Taxonomy (GTDB): domain Bacteria; phylum Verrucomicrobiota; class Verrucomicrobiia; order Verrucomicrobiales; family Akkermansiaceae; genus Luteolibacter. Next base: position 3,402 of record JBAXBG010000037.1, read on the forward strand.
CGCGAGGGCGGCTTCCGAACAGGCAAAGACGGTCAGTCCGGGTGGCAGTGCCAGCGCCTTCTGCACCCCGGCCAACAACACGTCGATGCCCAGCGCGTCCATCTGAATCGGCACCGCCGAGAACGAGGACACCGCGTCGACCACGAACAGGACGTCGGGGAACGACTTGACCACCTTGGCGATGGCGGCAACGTCATTCATCACGCCGGTTGAGGTTTCGTTGTGAATCAGCGTCACCAGGTCGAATCCGCCTTCGGCGAGTTTCGCGCGGACGGTTTCCGGGTCAATCGCATCGCCCCACTCGACTTGGATTTTCTCGGCGCTGATGCCCTTGCTTTGGGCGACCGAATACCATTTGTCCGAGAACGCGCCGCAGCACAGGGTGAGGACTTTCTTCGCGCACAGGTTCATCAGCGAGGCTTCCATCACCCCCCAGGCCGACGAGGTGGACAGGAAAAACGGGCGGGTGGTGCCGCCGAGTTCCTTGAGCACCGGCTGGGTGGAGGCATAGAGCACCTCGAATTCGCTGCCGCGGTGGCCGATCATCGGCTGGCTCATGGCGGCAAAGGTTGCTGGCGAGACGTCGATCGGTCCGGGAATGAATAGTTTGGGCATGGCGGCTGTGTAGTTAGAATTCAGGGAAGCAGATTGTAGGATTCCAGCAGGGTGGTGAGCCGGGCGGTGGCGTCCGCGCTCATGGGCGCGAGCGGCAGGCGGAAATCGGCCGTGCAGTGGCCTTGCAGGGCGACGGCGGTCTTGATCGGCACCGGGTTGACGTCGAGCGTCATCAGGCCGCGCATCAGCGGATAGTATTGTTTCTGGATGACGAGCGCCTCGTCAAACGAGCCATTGAGGCAGGCGCGCACCAGCCGGGCGATGACGCCGGGGATCAGATTGGAGGCCACCGAGACCAGGCCGCAGGCACCGCAGGCGATGAACGGCAGGGTCAGCGGATCATCGCCGCAGAGGATGGCGAAATCGGCGGGCAGAGCTTGGATGAGCTGGTTGATGCGGTCGACCGAGCCGCCCGCCTCCTTGATGGCGACAATGTTCGGGAAATCGGCGGCCAAGCGAGCGGTGGTTTCCGGCGCGATCTCGATCATCGCCCGGCCGGGCACGCTGTAGAGCATGATCGGCAGGCTGGTGGACTCGGCGATGGCCTTGAAATGCAGATAGAGCCCCTGCTGCGAGGGCTTGTTATAATACGGGCACACCTGGAGCGAGCCGGTGGCGCCGAGTTGTTCGGCGGCTTCGGTGAGTTCGATGGCCTCGGCGGTGGCGTTGGCACCGGAACCGGCGATGACCTCGCAGCGGTCGGCGGCGAATTCGACCGCCAGTCGGATCACCTCGAGGTGTTCGTCGGTGTCGAGGGTGGGAGACTCGCCGGTGGTCCCGCACGGCACGATCCCATCCACGCCGCCGGCGATTTGCCGCTCGATGAGTGCCTGGAACGCGGGGACGTCGATGACTCCGTCGCGAAACGGGGTAATGAGCGCGGTGTAAGTGCCGGAAAAACGCATGGCTCGGGCAGCATGAACGATCCGCGCCGCAGGTCAAAGCCAGATCCTGACAGGCGGGAAATTTCTTGCGCGGCTGGGCCGGCCTGCGGTCGGGACGGAATTGTTGGCGGGTGGGAGTCGATCCGACTTGCCCAAGGCGGGCGGGCGAGTCATGGAAGTGGCGTGACGCGCGACCTTTCAGCCAATCCGGCCTGGCAGGAACAGGATCTGGGGCTGCCGCTACCGGATTGCGCGCACGCATGCTCGGTTTGCCTGCCGACTTGGGAGTCGATTGTCGGCTATGAGGAGGGCCGGGAGAAGGTCCTGAAGCGGATGCGGGTCGGCTACCCGCGGTTTTTCAAACATCCGACGGTGCAGCGACTGTTCGACAACGCCAAGGAGGAAGTGGCGGGCGAGCACGAGGAAGTGCTGGTGCTGCCGACGCGGGCGTCGGTGCAGCGGGCGCACCGCTGGGTCGAGCGGCGGGCGGAGACGGCCGTGCGCATCACCAGCTATCACGGGTTGCAGGTGCTGATCGTGCCGGCCAAGGCCAAAACCGCCGCCAACGAATACTGGCGCTTTGCCGGCGAGGTGGTCAGCAGCCGCCAGGCGCAGGATTTCCTGGATGGCAATCTGCGCGAGGGCTCGAAGTCCAATCTGGTGGTGAGGGCGTTGACCAAGTTCACCGGCAGCACCCCGGACAATACCTTCGTGTTCGCCAGCGGCATGGCCGCCGTCACCTCCGTGCTGCGGGCGCTGCCAGGCGTGCTCAACGGCAAGAAGACCCTGCAATTGGAATTTCCCTACGCCGACTGCCTGAAAGTGCAGGAATTGTTCGGCCACGGGGTGGTCTATCTGAACGAGGCCACCGGCGAGTCGTTCGATGAGGCGCTGATGCGCATCCGCCAAGGCGAGTTCGCGGCGGTGTTCACCGAGGTGCCGAGCAACCCGCTGCTGCGCACCGTGGACCTGCGCCGCGTGGCGCGGGCCTGCGCCGAGGGGGCCACGCCGCTCATCGTCGACGATTCTGCCGCCGGTCCGCTCAACGTGGACGCCCTGCGCCTGGCCGATGTGGTTATCAACAGCCTGACCAAGTGGCTGTCCGGCGAGGGCGACGTGATGGCCGGGATGGCGGCGGTGCGGGCGGATTCGCCGCTGGCGGCCACCTTGCGCGAGTCGCTCGCGGCGGACGCGGCCGACAGCGCGCCCTTGTATATCGGCGACGCCGAGATCCTGCTCTCCAATCTGAAAGGCTACCCGCAGCGCATGGCCACCGTGAACGCCAACGGCCTGGAACTCGCCGCGTGGCTGGCGGACCATCCCGCGGTGGCGCAGGTCTGGCATCCGTCGTTGACCACCCGCGAGCACTATGATTCCGTTAGAAAGAAGGACGGCGGCTATGGCGGCCTGTTGTCGTTCGTGCTCAAATCCCCCAAGAAAACCCCCAAAGTCTACGACGCGCTGCGCTTGAGCAAGGGGCCGAGTTTCGGCACGCCCTTCACGCTGGTCTGTCCCTACACGCTGCTGGTTCACTATCGGGAGCTGGAGTGGGCGGAAGCCTGCGGCGTGCCCGCCAACCTGCTGCGGGTGTCCTGCGGGCTGGAGCCCATCGCCGCGCTGATCGCGGCCTTTGACCAGGCCCTGGCCCACGCCTGAGGGAGTATGGCGGTGATGGGGAATCAATCGAAACGCGGAGGAGCGGAGCCAGCAGAGTGGGGCGCAGAGTGGATGGGTGATTCCCTCAGGTTTCCGGGGGCGGCCAATGCGGTCGGTTTAGCAGGAGGACAGGCGTCCCGCCTGTCTTGACCGACGGGCTTCCAGCCTGTCGTTTCATTGGCGGACAGGCGGGACGCGCTGTCTTCCATAACAGGCAGGATGCCTGTTCTCCGATCAAGAAGTGCAGCGCGAACGGTCTTGGGACTGGCGGTCACGCTCCGGGCCGCAGGCTTCCGGTGCCGACCGCCCTCAAAAATCTCCGCGAATCCCTTCGCGACCTCGGCGGCTATGCGTCTCGCTTGGATTCCAAGTCATCGAAACGCGGAGGCGCGGAGGTCGCGGAGAGGAGCGCAGAGTTGATGGGGGATGCCCTCAGGTTTTCGGGGGCGGCCAATGCTGTCGGATTAGCAGGAGGACAGGCGTCCCGCCTGTCTTGACCGACGGGCTTCCAGCCTGTCGTTTCATTGGCGGACAGGCGGGACGCGCTGTCTTCCATAACAGGCAGGATGCCTGTTCTCCGATCAAGAAGTGCAGCGCGAACGGTCTTGGGACTGGCGGTCACGCGCCGGACCGCAGGCTTCCGGTGCCGACCGCCCTCAAAAATCTCCGCGAATCCCTCAGCGACCTCAGCGCCTCCGCGTTTCGCTGGATCTCAAAAGCCATCGCCACGCCTGTCCGCTCACGCCTGGCGGACGGCGGTGATGGCGGCGGCCATGTCGGGCGCGCGGAAGGTCGATGACCCCGCGACCATGACATTCGCGCCGGCCGCATAACAACCGGCGGCGGTTCCGGCGTCGATGCCGCCATCCACCTCGATGTGAAACGACAGGTGGCGCTGCTCGCGCAGCCGCGCGGCGGCGGCGATTTTCTCCAACACTTCCGGCATGAACGCCTGCCCGCCGAAGCCGGGGACCACGGTCATGCACAGCAGCAGGTCGATCTGACCGAGGAAGGGCTCGACGGCCGCCAGCGGCGTCGCCGGGTTGAGCGCCAGTCCTGCCAGGAGTCCCGCCTCGCGGATGCGCCGCAGGGTGGTCCCGACATCATGGGGCGCCTCGACGTGGACACAGATGAGATCCGAGCCGGCGTCGATGAAGCGCTGCAAGTAATGGTCGGGGCGTGAAATCATCAGGTGCACATCCAGGAAAACCTCGCTGGCTTGGTTGACGGTTTGGACGATGGCCGGACCAAACGAGATGTTTTCCACAAAGTGGCCGTCCATCACGTCGAGGTGCATCCAGTCCGCCCCGGCCGCAACCGCCCGCCGGACTTCCTCGCCAACCCGCGCAAAATCCGCCGCCAGCAGCGATGGGGCTACCAACCGGTCATGAAATGTTTTCGCAATCACGAGGGCGATACCAACCACGATGCACCCGCTTTGGCACGCCTAAACTTTCAAGGTGCATCGCCCGCCGGCATCCATTACGACTGCGGGCGTGAATGACTCCAGCCTGATCATTGATTTGCAGAGCGATGCCTACTTCATCGGCCAGGCGTTGCGGGAAGCCCGCAAGGCATATGCCGCCGGCGAGGTGCCGGTGGGCGCGGTGGTCGCGCGCGAGGGGAGGATCATCGCCCGGGCGTGGAACCAGGTGGAAACGCTCAAGGATGCCACCGCCCACGCGGAAATGCTCGCGCTCAGCGCCGCCCAGGTGGCCGTGGGCGATTGGCGGCTTGAGCACTGCACGCTCTACGTCACCAAGGAACCGTGTCCGATGTGCGCCGGGGCCATCGTCCATTGCCGCCCGGAACGGCTGGTGTTTGGTTGCCCGGACCCGAAAGCCGGCGCGGCCGGCGGCTGGATCAATCTGCTGGATGCCAATCCGCCACTCAACCACCGCTGCGAGGTGGTTGGCGGGGTGCTCGGCGGCGAGTGCCTGGATTTGCTCCAACGTTTTTTCCGCGACGCGCGGGTGCGCAAGAAAGCGGCGCGGGACTAGGCGCATCGTAGGCGCATTCGTGAGAATGCGCAGGGGGGCGGCTCTCCGCCGCGCGCTGTGACCAGCGCGGCCACAGGCGTAGGCGCATTCGTGAGAATGCGCTGGGGTTGACCGGCCCCAGTCGGCCGATTTTCCGGATTGCCTCCGGCGGTGCGTCAGGTTAGGCGTGTGATTGGCATCGTTGCACCATCATGAAAACCATCCGATCTCTTGTCCTTGCCGCGACCCTCAGCGCACAGGCTATCTGATGGAACAAGCCGGTGCCAAGGCCCGCGACGACCCGCACGCCATCGTCATCGTGCCGATTCCGAGGTGAGGCGTGATTCAGGAGGCGCGACATTCCTGTCGCGCTCAAGGCACGGCGCAAGCCAGCATCCATCTGCATGCCCATGTGCGCGCTGCGCTCCACGACGGGAATAGGTGGCACTTTAGGCTCGCCCGCGAATCCCTCACTCGGACGATTTGGTCGGCGCGGGCGAGGCAGCTGCGGCGGGTGCGGGCGAGGCCGCCGGAGTGCTGCTGCTGGCGGAGGAAGAGCCCTTGTCCGCCTTGGAGCTGGCGTGATAGGACGACGAGCGGTAGTCGGTCTGATAGAACCCGGCGCCCTTGAACAGGATGCCGGCACCCGTTCCCAGCAGCCGCTTGACCGTGCCGCCGCAGATGGTGTCCGGGCAGTCGGTGAGTTTCGCATCGTTCATGCCTTGGAACCGCTCAAACCGATTTCCGCATTTCTGGCATTCGTAATCGTAGTTCGGCATGGCTTTGGGCGCACCTTGTAACACGTTTCACCGACCGTGCAACCCCGGCGTGACCCCGGACCCGAACCCCAGCCGCCGCCGCCATGGGATTTCGCGTGCTGCCGGCCGGTTCTTCTGCTTAATTCCCCGCCATGCCGCCCCGTGTCAGAGCCGTCGCCTCGATCTCGATTGAAAAATTCTTCGAAAACCATGCCGACGCCCTCGGCTTGGTGCTGCTCGGCGAACGGGTCGGCTTCGAGCGGCCGGTTTACGAACCGGCGATGAACCGCCCGGGGCTGGCGCTGGCCGGGTTTTTCTCGTATTTTGCGTGGAAGCGGGTCCAGGTGCTGGGCTACTCGGAGCTGTCGTATCTGCGGAAACTGCCGGAAGCGATGCGCATCGACCGGTTTCGGCGGATGTGCGACCGCAACATTCCGTGTTTGGTGGTGGCGCGCGGGGCCACGCTGGAGGACTCGCTGATGGCGGTGGCCAACGAACACCAGATCCCGGTCTTCGGCACCTCGCAGGTGACCATGAATTTCCTCAACACCGCGACCATCCGCCTCGAACACGATTTTGCGCCCAGCGTCACCCTGCACGGTTGCATGGTGGACATGCGCGGCGTGGGCGTGTTGATCATCGGCAAGAGCGGCTCGGGGAAGTCCGAAACCGCCATCGGCCTGCTCGAACGCGGTGCCTCGCTGGTGGCCGACGACATGGTGCGCATCAAATACGTGGGCGGCGAGCTCGTCGCCAGTTCGCCGGATTTGTCCCGCGGCTACATGGAGATCCGCGGCATTGGCATCGTCAACGTGGCCAACCTCTACGGCCTGGCCTCGATCCGCCCGGACAAGCGCCTTGACTTGGTCATCATGCTCAAGCCGCACGCCGACCTCAACGAGGTCGACCGCCTCGGGATGCAGCAGAAAACCTACGAGATCATGGGCCAGCACGTGCCACATGTGGAAATCCCGGTCGCTCCCGGCCGCGACACCGCCCGCATGGTGACCATCGCCGCGCTCGACCTGCAACTCCGCCGCCTTGGCTACAACATGGCCGACGAGTTCAACCAGCGCTTGCTCAATCACATGTCGATGAACAAATCCTCAGGCTGAATCACCCGCAGATTTACCGCAAAGCCGCAGAGATCGCAAAGTTGCGCCAAGGGGGGAATCCCTCATTGAGAAAAATCTGGGGTTACTTTGCGATTCTTAGCGCCCTTTGCGGCTTAGCGGTGAATGCTTTGCAGTCACTTGCCGTGCCACATCTGACAGCCGGGTTCTGAATCACGCTGAGAGCCGGGCGGTGGTGCGCTCCGGTTGCAGGAAATGGCTCCAACTGGCATCGGCGAGGCCGTTTTCGTGCAGGCCGAAGAGCGGGCGCCAGCGCGGCGCGAACGGCGTGCGGTGCGGGTGCATGCCCACCTCATGAGGGAGTTTGTTGGCCTTGCGGGTGTTGCAGCGGAAACAGGAAGTGACGATGTTCTCCCAGGTCGTGCGTCCGCCTTTGGCGCGCGGCGTCACATGATCGAGGTTGAGCTGGGTCTCGGGTAATACCTTGGCGCAATACTGGCAGGTGAACTTGTCGCGCAAGAGCACGTTGCGCCGGCTGAATTTCACCTCCAGGCGCGGCACCCGGTCATACCGCGCCAGCACCACGATTTTGGGCACCAGGATGGCGATCCGAGACCCATGGATCCTGGCGGATCCGCCGCCGTCCGCCGAATAACCGACCCACGACGTCAAATCGTGCGTCTTGAAACACTCGTCGCCCTCCACCTGCACGATCTGCGCGTGGCCGGTGCACAGCAGATGCAGCGAGCGCCGGACCGTGCAGGTATGCACCGGCTGCCAATAGCGGTTGAGCACAAGCACAGGATCATCAAGCAGCGAGTTCATCACTTTTCAAAAACCTTGCCGGCAACGTAGCAAAGCGCCGCCTGCCGGCAATCGAAATCCTCCGACATCAAAATCCGTGCGGGTTCCGGCGCGGCCTCAGGACAGATCCAGAAATCCGCGGCGGATCGCCTTGCTCACTGCGGTCGGCGGGTTGCGCCCGTGAAGTTTGTCGAAGCGCGCTTGATGTATTCGGTCGCCGAATGCTGGCTGAGAGTGAGGTTGTCGGCGATTTGCTGGCGGGGCAGGCCCTTGGCTGCGGGCTGGGTGGGATCGAAACGCGCAGGCTCTCTGGCAGAAAGTTTGCCGCGCGCGGGGCTTGGGGCCGCCTTTGCTATTGCATTTGTCGGGTGGGCGGGGAGAAAATCCGCCAGCGGTGGACCCGGGGTGGGTCGGCCCGACGACACGACGCGCATGACATGGATCTACTGGTTTGGATGGATGACGTTTCGGGCGATTGCCCGCAGCGTGTTCGGACTGCGCGTCCAGGGTGAGGAGTGCCTGGTCACCGACGGCCCGGTGCTCGTCGCATCCAATCACCAGAGCTTTCTCGACCCGCCGCTGGTCAGCACGCTCTATCAATCCGAGATGTATTTCCTCGCCCGTAAAACCTTGTTCAACGCCGCCAGCCGCTGGATCTACAGCCGCTGGAATGCCATTCCCGTGGACCAGGACCACCCGGACATGACCAGCCTGAAATCCATTATCCGCAAACTCAAGGACGGCCACCGGGTGCTGGTTTTCCCGGAGGGCTCGCGCACCGAGGACGGTCAACTCGGCGCGGCCGCACCCGGCATCGGCCTGATCGCCGTCAAGTCCGGCGCCGTGATCCAGCCGATGCGCATCTACGGGGCCCGCGAGGCGTGGCCGCGCGGCGCGCGCCGGATCCGCTTTGCCCGGCTCACCGTGAACATCGGCCCGCCGATCCGCCTGACGCCCGAAGAACTCAAGGCCGCGAAAGGCAAGGATGACTACGAGCGCATCGCCAAGCGCATCATGGCGGCGATCGCCGCGCTCTAACCATGAAGCCGACCAAACCCACGAGTCCTCTCACCGGCGTGGGGATCGCGCTGTTTGGGCTGCCATTCCTGGCCGCCGGATTGTTCCTCGGGTGGTGGTATTTCGCGGGCATCGTCGGCTGGTGGCGTGCCAAGGACTGGCAGGAAACGGCGTGCCGGATCGAATCCACGGATCTCAAAGCCAGCCGCGGAAAAAACGGCAGCACCTACAAGGTGAGCGCGACCTATCAGTATGAGTTTGGCGGGCGCGTCCACCACGGTAACCGCGTGGCCTTGAATTCGGAAGGGGACAACCTGGGCGATTTTCAGCAGGAGGCCCACCACGAGCTGTCTCGTTACGTGGAATCCCGCCGTGCCGGAGAGGACTCGGGCAAGCGGTTCCGCTGTTATGTGAATCCGGCCAAACCCACCGAGGCCGTGCTCTACCGGCTGTTCCGGTGGCAGCCGCAGGCGTTCCTGGCGGTGTTCGCCCTGGCGTTTCCCGCAGTGGGCGCGGGCTTGGTGGCGGCCGGCATCCTGGGCATCCGCAGTGCGAGGCGCGAGGCCGCGCTGCGTGCCAGCCATCCCGGCGAGCCCTGGAAATGGCAGCCCGACTGGGCGGGCACCTCGATTCCGGAAAGCACCCATCGCGGGGTCATCGCGTTGTATGGCTACACGCTGTGGGCCGCCGGGGTCATCGGCGCGCTCGTTCTAACCACTTGGGCGGGCGGTGCCTTCCAACACGACCCGATGTCCTGGTTGGTGATGATTTTCGTCGTGCTGTGGACGATCCCGGGGTGGGGCTCGCTCAAGCGCCTGCGCCATCGGGCGGCGGTGGGCGCGACCCGCTTTGAGCCGCAGGCCGCGCCCGCGTCGCCCGGCGGCGTGCTGCAAGGCGCCATCCTGCTGGCCAAGCCGCTGCCCATGCGCGGTGCCGCCGAGCTGAGCCTGTGCTGTGAGAAGCGCGTGTCGCGCGGCTCCGGGGACAACCGCACGACTTCCATCGAGAAGGTTTGGAGCCATCAGGAAAGCGTGCCGCCGGAGGCGGTCACCCGCGATCCGGCCGGCTTCCGCCTGCCGGTTAGGTTTGCGCTGCCCGCCGACGCGCCGGAAAGCGGAGCGGGCGAGGATGCGTCGGCCAAGCATGTTTGGAAACTTGAACTCAAGGTGCCGGGCACACCGATCCGCGCGGAGTATGAGGTGCCGGTCTTCTGCACGGCAGGCGCGCCGGTGGTGGCCGCAGCATCCTGCGCCCTGGCGCCATCCCTGCTCGACGAGGCCGCGGCCGACCTGCCGGCGCGGCTGGCGGCGCGGCGCATCCGCGCGGAGTTCGCCAGTGACGGCACGCCGCTCACGATCCTTTGTCCATCGGCGCGCAACCGATCATTGATCATGTTTTTGATCCTCTTTGACGTGGTCTGGACTGCGGTTGCGGTGATGTTGTTCAAGAAGCACGCGCCGCTGGTGTTTTGCATCGTCTGGCCGGCCAGCGCCACCGTCATCTGGCTGCTCGTGCTTTGGAACCTGCTGCACCAGCGCACGGCCACCTTCAGCCGCACCGGCGTGGAAGTGCGCAACCAACTCGGGCCCGTGGTCTGGACCCGGGCGTTTGACAAGGCGCAGATCACCGGATTCCACAGCGCCACCAACATGAGCTCGAACCAGACGACATTCTACCGGGTCTGGCTCACCAGCGAACCCGGCAAAACCACAACCCTGGTGGACAACCTCACCGAAGCCACCACCGCCGAGGCTCTCGTCCAACGCTTGCAGGCGTGGCAGTTGGCCGCAGCCGTAACCCAGCAGTGAGTTCGGCGCTTCAATTTTCATAACTCTCTAATAATCCGTTAAATCCGTGTAATCCGTGTAATCCGTGGTTTCCATGCGCCATTTTCCTTTCCAGGATCACGGGCTTGTCAAAATCCGACACGTGGCGACACTGGCGGCGCAACATCCCGCCGGGTTCCCGCAAGGGCGGGAGGATTTCCCAATCCCATGAGCAGCCGAAAACGCCACGAAATCCGCGGAGACCGCAAGAGCGCCCTCTTGGGCCTGCTTGCCGGGTGGACGATGAAACTGATAGTCGCCACGCTCCGCCTCGAGGTGCGCGATCATTGCGGCATCGGCGTGGCCGGCGGCACCGTCCCGCCGGTCATCTATATCCTCTGGCACAACCGGTTTTTCACCGTGCCTGCGGCCTGGAACCGGCTCTGCGGCAGCCTCCGCCAGAGCGTGACGCTCACCAGCGCCAGCCGTGACGGCGATATGGTCGCGCGCGCCATGGCGGTCTTCGGGCTCGGCGCGATCCGCGGGTCGTCCTCGCGGCGCGGGGTCGCCGCACTCGTCGGCCTCATGCGCGCGTTGCGCGAGGGCAGCGACGTCTGCCTCACTCCCGACGGCCCGCGCGGCCCGCGCTATCAACTGCAGGCGGGCGTCATCAAGCTGGCGCAAGCCAGCGGCGCGGCGATCGTGCCGGTGGACGTGCACTTTGGCTCGGCCTGGCGGCTCAAAACCTGGGACCGTTTCGTCATTCCCAAGCCGTTCAGCCGGGTGGTCGTGACTTTCGGCACCGCCATTGCGCTGCCCCGCGACCTTGACGAGGCCGCCTTTGAAACCGCCCGTCGCAACCTCGAAACATTGCTCGTCGCGGGCACCGACGACGCCTGACCCTCTCCCAAGACCGCCATGAACCCGCCCCGCATCCTCGATGGAAAATTGATCGCCGCCGCCGTGCTCGACGAGTGCCGCGCCGAAGCCGCCGCCCTAACCGCACAAGGCATCACTCCCGGGCTCGCCGTGGTGCTGGTGGGCGACGACCCCGCGTCACAAGTCTATGTCGGCTCCAAGGCGCGCTGCTGCGCCGAGCTCGGGTTTTACTCGCGCAAAATCGAGCTGCCCGCGGCCACCACCCAGCATGAGTTGTTAGAAGTCGTGCGTCAGCTCAATGCGGATCGGGCGATTCACGGCATCCTGGTCCAGTCGCCGCCGCCGCCGCACATCCATGAGGAGGAAATCCTCCGGGCCATCGACCCGCGCAAGGACGTCGATGGCTTCCATCCGGAAAACGTCGCCAAGCTCGTGCTGGAAGACCCGAGCGGATTCGTGCCCTGCACGCCGGCGGGTTGCATGAAATTGCTGCAGGTCGCGGGCCTCGCCACTTCCGGGGCGGAAGCGGTGATCATCGGCCGCAGCATGATCGTGGGCAAGCCGCTGGCGATGTTGCTGGTTTCCAAAGCCGCCAACGCCACCGTCACCATCGCCCATTCCCGGTCCAAGGATTTGCCGGCCATTTGCCGCCGCGCCGACATCCTGATCGCCGCGGTCGGCCGCCCGGACATGGTCAAGGCCGACTGGGTGAAACCCGGCGCGGTGGTCATCGATGTCGGCATCAACCGCATCGCCGACCCCTCGAAAAAATCCGGCTTCCGTCTCACCGGCGACGTGGCCTACGCGGAAGTCGCGCCGCGCTGCTCGGCGATCACGCCGGTTCCCGGCGGGGTGGGTCCCATGACCATCGCCATGCTGATGAAAAACACCCTGCAGGCCGCCCGCCAGCTCGGCGTGTAACATCCAGAACTACAAGGAGCTCGGCGTGTAACGCCCAGCACTACAGCCAGCTCGACTTGTAGCACTTGATACCACAAGAGGTGATGGGCGAGCTTGTCTAACAGCAGCAAAATGACCTATAATTCACAGATAGAACATTGCAAGCGCGTCGTGGAGTGCCATGCTTTCCTCCATGAATGCCCGATCCACCCATAGGGGGATACTCGCTCGTCTCCTCCTGCTATCCTTGGTGGTTTTGGTGGGAGTGATTGTCATTCGCCACTTTCCCCGCCCCGCCCCGAGAGACTCAGCTGGGGTGGCGGTGACCCCGGTCCCGGCGCAGCCCGGCGCGGTCGTCATTCCTGCGGCGGCGCAGCCATCGCCCGCGCCGCCAACTGACGAGGCGGGTGGGAATGCCGGGTTTCATCGATGGGCTGGCGAGTTCGCCCGCACGGCAGGGCCGGACCGTCAGCCGACGCTCGTGGCGCAGGGCTTGGCGCTCGCCCAATCCCGCCGCGCGCGGATGGAGCGCCTGATGCGCGAAAACCCCGAACAAGCCATCGCCGAGTCGCTCAGCTTCAGCGAATGGGGCGCATTGCCGCCGGAGGTCCAGGCGGTCGTGGAAAAGCCTTTCAGCGTCACAGCGGACTATCATTACTATCCGGTATGCGCGGCTGAGGGCCAGCCGCTGCCGCCTAACACGCCGGATCATATCGCGAATATCGATATGGGAGAAGGACGCAGCCTCGATGTTTATGTCTATGGACAAAACCGCGACCTGATGAGCAAGCGCCAGCTGCCGATGCAGGGCATCGAATTGGGCAACCAGGCCGCCCTTCGCGATGGTGCCTGCCAGCAACTCACCGGCCAGGATCTGGCAGTTGCGCGCACCCTGTTTTCCGGCGGGCAAATCGATGAGACGAACAGTTATGTCACCGGCACGCCCGTCGGGGCCAATGCGGTCGAGGCGGTCATCGGCGGAACCCTGCGTGTTTTCAGCGACCCTGAGGAGTTCGCCCAATTCACCGCGCGCATCTCACGGCTCAACTCGCTGCCCGGCCCGGCCGCCGCGACCTCGCTGCTCGCCATGCCCGCCACCACCGATGCCACCAGCGTCATCAGCACCACCGGTGCTATCAACTGGGGCACCTTTGAAACCCTCGCCACCGCACAGGCCTCCACCTGGACCGAAGCCGCGAAAAAGCTGTTCCTCATCCGCGTGAATTTCTCCGACAAGCTGGCGGAGCCGGTAACCCAGGCCGCCGCAGCCAACGAAATCAACGGCCCATCGAGCGCGATGATCCGGTCCATGTCCTACGGCAAAACCTGGATCGACGGCACCGTCAGCGCCAACCTCTACACCCTGCCGCAGACATCGACCTATTATTACAACGCCGGAGCCGGACTCAATGACGAGCTCCTGCGCGACGCGCGCAACAAGTTCCGCAACACCAAGAGCGGCGGCGATGCGGCGATCAATATCGGCCCGGTCAGCGCCAACACCGATGGCGACGGCCTCGGCCTCGGCGATTATCATATCGTCGCGGTGTTCTTCTCCAGTATCGGCATGTCGGGTGGTGGCATCACCTATGCCGGACTCGCGGGCGGCGGCAACCTGTGGGTGCAAAATGCCAACTACACCAGCCTCTACACCCACGAATGGGGACATAACTACGGCCTGGGCCACGCGAGCTCCTGGGACACGACCAATGGCTCGGTCGTCGGCACGGGCACCTCCACGGAGTATGGCGATGTCTTCGATGTGCTGGGAGCCGGTCCCGCTCCGCAAGGGCACTATCAGCCGCAGGGCAAGGTGAAGCTTAACTGGCTCACCGCATCCCAATGGTCCGACGCCACAGCCTCCGGTTCCAACACCTACCGCGTCTACCGCGAGGATGATGCGTCCACCACCGGCAATCCGCGCGGCGTCCGGGTGACCAAGGCCGCCACCGTGGGCAGCGAGGAGTATTATTGGATCGGCTACAAGCCGGCGTTCACCGACAACCCGCACCTCCTGCGCGGTGCCTACCTCACCTGGCAGCAGCCCGGCGAGACGCGATGCTGGCTGCTAGACACCACGCCCAACAGCGCCGCGGGCAAGACCGACGCACCCGTGGACATCGGCCGAACGTATGCGGATACCACCGCCAACGTGTTCATCACTCCGCTTGCCTGCGGCGGGTCCGGGTCGGACGCCTATCTCGACGTCCGCGTGAATCTCGGCCCCTATCCGGGCAACCACGCGCCCACAGGAACCATCAACGTCCCGACCACCGTGACGGCGCGCAGCCAGGCGAACTTTACGGTCACCGCCACGGATGCGGATGGCGACGCCCTGGCGTATTCCTGGAACGTCCTCGACGGCGTGATCAATGACAGCTCCGCGAGCTTCAGCCACGTGTGGGCGGTGGGCGGGACCTACCCCCTTAGCGTGACGGTGAGCGACATGAAAGGCGGCACCGTCACGCTCACCACGACCATCACCGTCACCGATCCGATCGACACCTGGACCCAGCAGAGCATCGCCAGCACGGACTACTTGTATGATGTGGTTTGGGGCAAGGGCCGGTTTGTCGCCGCGATGTGGTATGGTGCGGTTCACACGAGTTGGGACGGCGAGTCATGGACCTATGTCGGCGATCCACCAGCCTTTGACATGCAACCGCGGCTCGCGTTTGGCAACAATGGCTTTGTCATGGCGGGCAAGAAGGACGGCGTGGCCGAGGCACAGATCTGTTATTCCGCGGACGCCCGCATCTGGAAGGCAGCCACCTTCCCGGCGGGAATCGCCCAAATTCAGGAAGTCGCCTTCGGCAACGGCAAGTTCCTGGCCGTGGCCGATGGCGGCAAGGTGCTGTCGTCCGTCGATGGCAGCACCTGGTCACTGACCACGGTCGGCGGCACGCCGAATTTCAGGCACATCACTTGGGATGGCAGCGCTTGGGCGGCGGTGGCGATGAATGCCGCGCAATCGTTCGCAGAGGTCGTCTGGACGTCGCCCGATGGCGTGACCTGGACGCAGCGCTCCGCCCTGGGCTTCACCACCGAGCGGATTTACGGATTCGGCGGCGTGATGTATGCCCTCGGGTTTTACAGCGGAGTGACGTATTCTAACTTATTTAAGTATTCGACGGATCACGGAGTGAACTGGACCGTCGTCACCACTCCGGGCACCACCCTTTGGAGCACATACCGGATGGCCGTCGCGGATGATGGCACCTTCCTCGTCACCGGCCAGCCGCTGAGTGAACCGGGCCAACCCAGCCAGCCCAGAGCCCTGCTCGTCTCAGCGGACGGCATCCACTGGACCCTCTCCACCGCCAACAGCGGCAACTCTGCGGTCGGCAATGCCATCGGCCTGGTCTTTGGTGCCGGGCGCTTCCTATCCGTGGACAACTCCCAGGTTGTTAGAAAATCCGGCGCTTTCTATCCCTCCAACACCCCCCCGGTGCCGGTCTTCACGCTCAACCCCGCCACCGCCCCGGCCCGCCAAGTGGTCGATCTCGCGGCCAGCGCCAGCGACGCGAATGGCGATTCGCTGGTCTATGCCTGGGATTTCGGCTCCCCATTTCCGATTTTCGACGGTGCCAGGATCGCGCCGGTTTTTGACTTTGGGGGAAGTTATCCCGTCACGCTGCGTGTGAGCGACAGTCATGGCGGCCTGGCCACGCTAAGCTACACCCTCACGATCACCGATCCGGCGCGCACCTTCACCCAGCGCACCAGCACCACCACCAATAACCTCACTGCCATCGCCGCCAACTCGTCGATCGCCGTGGCCGTCGGATGGGCTGGAGCCATCCTCACCTCCACCGATGGCGTGACCTGGACGCCGCGCAGCGTCCCCGAATACGCCGTGAATATATCTTTCCAAAGCGCCACTTGGGACGGCAGCAAGTTCATTATCGTCGGATACGATTACAACTTCACCCAGCCCGCGAATTGGCAAGGTGTCATCTACACCTCCGCCGATGGGATCACCTGGACCAGACGTTACGGCACCACCAACCGCAATGATCAACTCTACTCCGTCGCCTCGGACGGCACGGGTGCCGTCGCGGTGGGCAACTACGGCAGCGTGATCACCTCTGCTAACGGAACAACGGGCTGGAGCGCCGTCACGATTTCCGGCTTGTCCACCACCAGCTTGAGCGGGGTGGCCTGGAATGGAAGCGTCTATGCCATGGTCGGATGCGTGGGGTCCAATGGCACCGCCAAAGTGCTGACCTCCACCAACCGCGTGAACTGGCTCGACAAATCGGCCGGTGTCGGGGTGGAAAGCTGGCAAGACCTGCGCAAAATCGCCTGGATGAATGACCGCTTTGTGGCCAGTGGTTGGTATTCGTTGCTGCGCGTTTCCACTGACAGCGCGCAGACCTTCTCCACCACCCGCAGCGTCATCGAGCAAACCCCCGCCATGGTCTATGGCGATGGCATCTATTTCGCAGCCGGTATCAACCACATCTCTATCTCTCCCAATGTGGACGAGGATGTGGACGTGCTCTCGCGCGATGGGGTCACCTGGTATTCGTCCGCGGCACCCACCACCACCAGTCGCAACAGCGCCGCGTTCTTCAAGCACACGTTCATCACCGTGGGCGACAGCGGCAGCATCTGGCAAAGCGGCAATACATCCACGGCCTCCACGGTCGCCACGCTCACCGGCCTGACGCTGAGCTCCGGCACCCTGAGTCCGACATTCGCCACAGGAATTCTGGACTACACCGCCAGCGTGGCCAATGCCACTGCTACTATCACGCTAACACCCACCGTGACCGACGCGACGGCGACGATCACGGTGAACGGAACGTCGGTCGCGTCTGGAGCTTCCAGCGGAGCGATCACGCTTGCCGCAGGGGCCAACGTGATCACCACCGTGGTGACCGCGCAGGATGGAACGACGACCAAGAGCTACACGGTCACGGTGACGCGAGCACCCTCGGCCATCGCGACACTCTCGGGTCTAGCCCTCAGTTCCGGCACCCTGAGTCCGGCGTTTTCCGCCGCGACCCTCGCCTACACCGCAAGCGTTTCCAATGCGACGACTTCGATGACGCTAACACCCACCGTGACCGACGCGACGGCGACGATCAAAGTCAACGGAACGACGGTCGCATCTGGAGCTTCCAGCGGAGCGCTGGCGCTGGCCGTAGGAACCAACCCGATCACCACGGTGGTGACGGCTCAGGATGGCTCCACCACGAAGACCTACACGGTCACGGTGACGCGAGCACCCTCGGCCATCGCGACACTCTCGGGTCTA
>JBAXBG010000038.1:0-20746 GCA_037142115.1 Verrucomicrobiota bacterium
CTGACAAATAGCGGTCGTTGCGGTCGGTGCGGATCGGGATGCGCCCGCACACCGAGGCGTCGAGGTCGCGCGGGTGGCGCTGCCACTGCTTGAGGGTGTAGCCCTCGAAGAACCATTGGTAGAGTTCGCGGCCGACCTGGGAAAGGATGACCTCCTCCGAGTTTTGCGGCTGGGGGATCGGGACGCGGGATTTCTCCAGCCAGGCGGCGAACTCGGCGGTGGTGGACGGCCGCCCGAGGTATTCCTCAAACGTGTTCAGGTTGATCGGGAAGCTCCAGTAGCGGCCGCGGGTGTGGCTCTTGATCTGATAGGCGACTTCGTGCCAGGCGGTGAAACGCGACAGGTAATCGACGATGCGCGGCGCGTTGGTCCGGAAATAGTGCGGGCCATACGGGTGGATCAGCACCCCCGCCGCGTCGATGCGGTCGTAGGCGTTGCCGCCAAGATGGTCGCGCCGGTCCACCACCACGCATTTCCAACCGGCGGCGGCTAACCGCTCGGCGACCACCAGACCGGAGAAGCCGGCACCGATGATCAGGAAATCAGTGGTCGAGTCAGGTGTCATCCGACAAAGGAAAATGGAATAGGGCGTGGCGGCTTTTTAAACCACTGATTGAACTGATTTTTCACTGATTTCACAGAAAGAATTAAATCGGAATACGAGTTAGCGGACTCACCTATTACGTGAGTGAGATCGGAGTCGCAATTTATTAACCATCAGTTCAATCAGTGAAATCAGTGGTTTTCATTTTCCCGTCGAGGGTCATGGGCCGGGAGATCACAGCTGGCTTCGCGCCACGCTGCCGCCCGTGGTCGATCTTTCCGCACAGAAAAGAAACCAAGGGCAACGGCTGGGGATGGCAAGTGGGTCGGGACTCACGGGGTCGGTCGGCGCGGCAAAAGCAGCGAAAACAGGTCCACATTGACCGCTTGCGGCTGGCCGAGAAAATCGAGCAGGATTTTGACCCGCTCGGTGGCCGGGGCGATCGAGACAATCGTGCCATGCATCCCCTGCAGCGGGCCGTGGGCGATTTCCACTTCGTCGCCGATCTCGATCACGGGCGACACGGCGAACAATTCCTCATCGTCGTCGGAGCGGTTGCGAACCTCATGGCGCAGGGCTTCCACGAAGTGATCGGGGACGGCGGGGATTTCCGCGCCGAAGCGCACCAGGCCGCGCACGCCTTGGCAGAACGTCACAATCCGCTCCATCTCGGCCAGGTTGAATTTGGCGAGCAGGTAGCCCGGAAAGAGCGGCTCGACCCACCAGATTTTGCCGCGGCGGGTCGCCTTGCGGTAGCGCAGGCGCGGGCAGAACACTTCCACGCCCTCCACTTCCCGCAGGTGACCGGCGGCGATGTGTTCACGTTTCGTCTGCGTGCGCACGCAAAACCATTCTGGCAGATTGGGGGGTGGGGTTGTCATTGGCCGAGGATTTTTTGGAGAAGGGGAAGAACTTTGCTGCCGCTGCGCATCCACTGGTCGAGGCGCTCGACGCGGCCACTCAGGAATTGCCGGTGCTCCAGATCCGCCACTTCGTTGGCGGTCCGGGCGAGCTGGCTGATCTTGGTTTTGCCGCTTTCAAGGTGCGGGCGGATTTGCTCGCGGATGAAGCCGCCGACGAGGCGCTTGAGCTCCACGGCCGGTTCGTAATAGGTCCGCCGTTCGGCGCTGCCGTTGCCATTGCCATTGGCCTCGCTCACCGCGCCCAGGCTTTTGAGCATCCGCAACCCCTGGCTGACCGAGCCCTTGCTGATTTGGAGCCGCAACACCAGATCATCGAGCGACAGCGGGGAGCGTGAAATGAACAACAGCCCGTAGATTTCCCCGATCGAACGGGGCAGTCCCAGCACCCGCACGCCGTCCACAAACACCGCCACCATCTGGCGTTCCAAGGGATCGAGTTCAAGGGGTGGTCCTGCCGGCGGCGGGTTCATTGCCGCGAACACTAGGGGCGATTTCGAATTGTTCAAATCAATTTGAACAATCATCATGCTCGGCTTGTCGGAAACGGTGATGCCCTCGAAGCGGATGTCACTTCCGAACAAGGCGACATGCAGGGCCATCCGCCGCAGGTAATCCGGCAAGGTGGCGTTCTTCATCCGAATCTGGCCTTTCCAGAGAATCGGATCTTGGCCGAAAAATCCGGGCCATGATCGTTTGACGGCCCGCCCCTCGCGGCCCAGCCGCCAAACCTCGTGCTCCGAGGTGTCGTTTGAAATCGGATCGCCGAGAAGCTCGAAATCCTCAAAGGCGATCAGCCGGCCTTTTTCTTTGGCCCACTCAAGCTCTCCTGATACTGGCGTTTCACCGCCCTGACTTGCTCGCGCCCTTCTCTGATCAATTTCTCGGGCGCTCTCTCGAAACGAAGCGGCTCGTGAGGCAAGGTTTTCGGGGATGCTTGCGGTGAGTTCATCTAGGACACGCTCGGATTCTCCGGAATCCTTTGATTTAAAGCGATTTAGAGAGAGGCGGAGGAGGGAATCGAACCCTCGCATAACGGTTTTGCAAACCATTGCCTTACCACTTGGCTACTCCGCCGTGCGCGTGGCGCGGGGAGCAGTGATTAGGCGCTGGCAGCACCGCTGTCAATGCCCGGGTTGTTTAAAAACGTGAAATCCAGGGCGGCCAGCGCGTGATCGAGCTCAGCGGGGGTGGTGGACAGCGGCGGCATCAGCACCACGGTGTCGAGCACCGGCCGGGTGAGCAGGCCGTGGGCCCGCGCGGCCAGGCAGACGGCTTCACCGACGCGGCGGGCGGGGGGGAATTTCCGGCCGTCCGGCTGGCGGAGTTCGATGCCGGCGATGAAGCCGCACTGGCGGACCTCGTGGACGATCGGGTGGGCGGCCTGCAGGGCGGCGAGGCCGGCGCGGAGATGCTCGATTTTGGAGGCCAGGTTGGCGAGCGTTTGCTCCTGCTCGAACACGTCCAAACTGGCCAGGGCGGCGGCGCAGCCGAGAGGATTGGCCGTATAACTATGTCCATAGTAGAACGCCCGCTCGGGCGCGCCCAGAAACGCGGCATAGATTTCGCCGGTGGTGAGGGTGGCGGCCAGCGGCAGGTAGCCGCCGGTGAGGCCCTTGGCGACACAGAGGAAATCGGGAACCACGTTGTCGTGCTGGCAGGCGAACATCCGGCCGGTGCGGCCAAAGCCGGTCATGACTTCGTCGAGGATCAGGTGAATGCCGGTGGCATCGCACCATGCCCGCAATTCCGCCAGCATGCCCGCGGGCCACAACCGCATTTCGTTGACGCCTTGAATGAGCGGCTCGATGACCACGGCCGCGGTTTGGGCCAGGACGTCTGCGGGCAACGCCCGCAGCTCGTCTAACGAAGCCACATGGCCCACCGGATAGCCGTGGCCTTGGAACCGCTCGAAAAACCGGCCGACGCCCCCCAGCGAGGCGGCACCGAGGGTGTCGCCGTGGTAGCCATTGGCAAAGGCGATGAACTGGTTGCGCTCCGGCGCGCCGGTTTGCAACCGGAATTGCACGGCCAGTTTCAGCGCGCACTCGATGGCGGTGGACCCGTCATCGGAGAAAAACACGCGTTCCAGCGAGTGGGGTGGGAACAACCGGCACAGCCGGCTCGCCAATTCCGCCGCACCGGGGTGCGTGAACCCCAGAAACGAAACGTGCGCCATTTTTGCCAGTTGGGTGCCGATCGCCGCGGAAATCACCGGATGGGCGTGGCCGTGAATGTTGGTCCAAATCGATGAGTTGCCGTCAAAATAGCGGCGGCCCTCGGAATCCCACAGCCACGAACCTTGGCCGTGGCTGAGAACCAACGGCTCGTGGGCCGGATCACCCCATTCGCCCTGGCGGGTGAAGGGATGCCAGCAGTGTGCCTGATCGGCCTGAATCCAACCCCGGGTGTCGTCACGCATCGGCGTGACTATGGCCGATCCTCGAAAACTGGAAAGCGGCGAATCACCGCACTCTAATTTACGCGATTACGTCATGGCTTGAACCTCCAAATAGGATATGAATAGGCTGTCATCGCGACCACTTCTCCCCCCGAGGTGCCGCGAATCATGACAACTCCCCCCGCAAACGGTCGGCGGATGTCGAAGCCCCCCTTCAGCATCCGCCGATTCGTTGTCTGTCCTCTGGCTTCTCGCCACTCCGCGCTTGCTGGCGAGGCCGGTGGCGGTTACCTCCTGCGGGCCGCTTCATGTCGATTTCCTCTTACGCCACCCCCTCACCCGCGTTGCAACGCGAGGTGCTGCGCCGCCGATCGTTCGCGATCATCTCGCACCCGGACGCCGGCAAGACCACCCTCACCGAAAAGTTTTTGCTTTACGGCGGGGCCCTCAACCTGGCTGGCAGCGTCACCGCGCGCAAAAACCAGCGCGCCACCACCTCGGACTGGATGGAGCTGGAAAAACAACGCGGCATTTCCGTCAGTTCCACCGTCCTGCAATTTGAATACAAGGATTGCGTGGTCAACATCCTGGACACCCCGGGCCACAAGGATTTCTCGGAAGACACCTACCGCGTGCTCACCGCGGTGGACGCCGCCATCATGGTGGTGGACGCCGGCAAGGGCATCGAAAGCCAGACCCGCAAGCTGTTTGAAGTCTGCCGCCGCCGCGGCGTGCCGATCTTCACCTTCATGAACAAGATGGACCGCCCCGCCCGGCCGTCGCTCGACCTCATCGACGAGCTCGAAAGCGTGCTGGGCATCGCCGCCTTCCCGCTCAACTGGCCGTTAGGTGACGGGCCGCGCTTCAAGGGCGTCTATGACCGCGAACAAAAGCAGGTGCACCTGTTCCAGCGCACGGTCCACGGCGCCTACCGCGCGCCGGTGGCCGTCACCGGCATCGAGGACGACAGCGTCAAGGAGGCGATGGAGGCTGGCACCTATCAGCAGGTCTGCGACGAGCTTGAGTTGTTAGAAGGTGCCGGCGCGGACTTCGACGTGGCGAAGGTGCTGGCCGGCGAGCTCACGCCGGTGTTTTTCGGCAGTGCGGCCAACAACTTCGGCGTGCAGCTGCTGCTCGACCGATTCCTCGATCTGGCGCCGCCGCCGCCGCCGCGCCAGAGCGGATCCCTGCAAATCGACCCGGCCTCGACCGAGTTTTCGGCGTTCGTGTTCAAGATCCAGGCTAACATGAACCCCAAACACCGCGACCGCGTCGCCTTCGTGCGCATCGTCTCGGGCAAATTCGAGCGCGACATGAACGTGCTCAACGTGCGCAGCGGCGAACGCATGCGCCTGGGCAACTCCCAGCGGCTGTTCGCCCGCGAGCGCGAAACGGTCGACGCCGCCTATGCCGGCGACGTCGTCGGCCTGGTCGGCAACTACGACCTGCTCATCGGCGACACCCTGGCCTCGCGCAGCGGCATCACGTTCCATGAGATCCCGCGCTTCGCCCCGGAATGCTTTTCCTATCTGCACAACAAAAGCACCGCCAAATACAAACGCTTCCGCGACGGCCTCGCCCAGCTGCTCAAGGAAGGCGTGGCCAGCGAGTTCCAGCTGCTGGACGCCGGCCCGTCCCAGGTCCCGCTGCTAGGCGCGGTCGGCCCGCTGCAATTCGAAGTGCTGCAATACCGGCTGGAGGGCGAATACGCCGCGGAAACCCGCCTCGAACCGGCCCCGTGGTCGCTCGCCCGCTGGCTCAAGCCGGTGCTCGGCGATCCGCTCGCGCCCGAGGCGCGGCCGGCGCTTTCGTTAGGAGCGGCGCTGGCCCGCGATGCCAATGGCTGGCTGGTGGCGCTGCTGCCCAGCGAGTGGGCGCTCAAGACCTTCGCCGACAAAAACGAGGACTGGACCCTCTCCGACCAGCCCTTCCCGCCGCCGGTGGTGGAACGCTGAGCCGGCAACCCGGAGGCCCGGCAGCCGCTCTATCCGCCAGCCCGCAAGCGCGTATTTTCATTTTAACCCATCAGCAGTCTTGACATTCACGGCCAATTCCGTGAATTCAGCGGTGTGGCCAAGATACCAACCATCAAAGATAGACTCTCCAAGACCCAAATCCTGGAGCAGATTGCCAACAACACCGGACTCAGCCGCAAGCAAGTGGGCTCGGTCCTGGACAGCCTAAGCGACGTGATCGAAGCTCACGTCAACAAGCGCGCGGTGGGCGAATTCGTCCTGCCCGGCCTGCTGAAAATCAGCACGGTGCGCAAACCCGCGGTCAAGGCACGCAAGGGCATCAACCCCTTCACCAAGGAGGAAGTCATGTTCAAAGCCAAGCCCGCTTCCACCGCCGTGAAGGTGCGCCCCTTGAAGAAACTCAAGGACATGGTGCTCTAACATAGCATGCTGCCGTCGCCCCGGTTTGCTCCGCATTCCGCCAGACGCTCACCACGGCCTTCCCGGTTCGCCAGGAAGGCCGTGCGCTTGTTTGGGCCCCGCCCCCGCCGGTTCCTCCTTGCTTCGCGGCCCGGGATCGGGTTTCCTCCCGGCGCATGTCCTCACTTCCCACCGCTGACCTCCTGGCGCTCGATACGGACGGCCTCAAAAGCCGCCTGTCGAAACTCAGGAGGTATCTTTGACGTCCCGACCCTCGACAACCAAATCCGCACGCTGGAGGAGGCGATGGGCGCGCCCGAGTTTTGGAATGACTCCGACAAGGCCAAAGCTATCAGCTCGCAGGCTGCGGGCCTGAAGAAAAAACTCGAGGCGTTTTTGAAGCTCGAGTCGCGGGTGGCGGACATCGACGAAGGGGTGGCGCTGGCCAAGGAGTTCGACGATGCCGAGCTGGCGCGCGAGGCGCTGGACAACGCCCAGGGCCTGGAGGACGACATCCGCTCCTACGAGCTGCTCACCCTGCTAGATCAACCGAGCGACATTTCGCCGTGCTTTCTGGTGATTTCCGCCGGCGCGGGCGGCACCGAGGCCTGCGATTGGGCGCAGATGCTCCACCGGATGTATGCCCGCTGGGCCGAGCGCAAGGGCTACACCGTGGAAACCCTGGACTGGCAGGACGGCGATGAGGCCGGCCTGCGCACCGCCACCTTGAAAATCACCGGCGACTACGCCTACGGGTTTTTGAAAAACGAGCGCGGCGTCCACCGGCTGGTTAGGATCTCGCCGTTCGACTCCAACGCCAAGCGCCACACCTCGTTCGCCTCGATCGACGCCACCCCGGAGGTGTCCAAGGAAATCAACATTGAGATCAACGAAAAGGACATCGAGATCACCACCACCCGCTCCGGCGGCAAGGGCGGCCAGAACGTCAACAAGGTGGAAACCGCCGTCATCCTGCGCCACCTGCCCTCCGGCATCCTGATCCGCTCGACCGCCGCGCGCACCCAGGGCCAGAACCGCGAGCTCGCGTTCCAGATCCTCAAAGCCAAGCTCTACACCATCGAGGAGGACAAACAAAAGGCCGAGGCCGACCGCGCCTACGGCGAAAAGGGCGACGTCTCATGGGGCAACCAGATCCGGTCCTACGTGTTCCAGCCCTATCAGAAAGTGCTCGACCTCCGCACCGGCGAGGAGTCCGGCAGCATCCAGGATGTGATGGACGGCGACCTCGACGGCTTTATCGAAGCTAAACTGCGCGGCAAGGTCCGCGTCAAAGGCGCCAAGGACGAGGACGATTGACCGGTGGCCGGTGGCGGCCACACGGAGCCAAGGGACACGCTCATGACCGACCCCGACGAGACCGCGTTTTTCGCCTTCATGGCCACCGAGCGCAGCGCGTCGCCGCGGACGCTGGCGAACTATCAGGACGCGCTGGCCGCCTACCGGGCGTGGCGCGGCGAGCCGTTTGCGGGCTGGCGCGGCGCGGCGGCGGATGATTTCCGGGACTATCTGTTCGCGCTGCTGAAGCGCGGCCTCAAGCGCGCGACGATCCGGCTGAAATTCGCGGCGCTGCGGTCGTTTTACAAGTTTCTGGTGCTGCGCCACGGGCTGGCCCGCAGTCCGGTGGCGGCGGTCCAGCTGCCCAAGCCCGAGCGCGGGCTGCCGGTGGTGCTGAGCGTGGCGCAGATCGACGAGCTGCTAGGGATGCCGCTGCGCTTTGCGGCGGACAGCAAAGCGCCTCCGTGGCTGGCGCGGCGCGATGCGGCGATTCTCGAATTGTTTTACTCGTGCGGGTTGCGCATCTCCGAGTTGCTGGCGCTCGACGTGCGGGATGTGGATTTCCTTGGCGACACGGTGCGGGTCATGGGCAAGGGCTCGAAGGAGCGGATCGTGCCGGTGGGCGGGCCGGCGGTGAGCGCGATCCAGCGCTACCGGCAGGAGGCGGTGGTGACTTCCGGGCCGTTGTTCCTGAGCAAGCTGCGCCGCCGCATCACCCAGCAGGCGGTGGATCAGCTGCTCAAGAAGTATCTCAAGCTCAGCAGCATTCCGTTTGCCATCAGCCCGCACAAGCTGCGCCACAGCTTCGCCACCCACCTGCTGGACGCCGGCGCGGACCTGCGGAGCGTGCAGACGTTGTTAGGACACGCCTCGCTCTCCACCACCCAGATCTACACCCACGTCACCAAGGAGCGGCTCAAACAAGCCTACGACGCCGCCCACCCGCGGGCGTGACGGCATTCAAGCGATCTACTGCAGGTCGTCGAGCAGCAGCTGGCTGCTGATGCGGGCGGACTCGAAGATCACGGGCAGGCCGCTGCCGGGATGGGTGCCGCCGCCCACCAGATACATCCGGTCGAATTCCTCAAAGCGGTTTTGCGGCCGCAGGTGGAGCATCTGGCCCAGGTTGTGCGCCAGGTTGAAGGTCGCGCCGCGGTAAATCCCCATTTGGCTTTCCCAATCGGCAGGCGTCACCACCCGCTCGAAGCGGATCCGGCTTTCGATGTCGGTCAGCCCGAGCTTGGCGAGCTGGTTGAGGGCGAGCTGGCGGTAGGCGGCGCGCTCATGGTTCCAGTCGATGTTCGGGTGCTGGTGGCTGACCGGCACTAACACATAGAGCGCGCTGTGGCCGGCGGGCGCCATGGTCGGGTCGGTGCGGCCGGGATTCTCGACGTAGAACGAGGGATCCTGGCTGAGCACGTGGAGGTTCTCGATTTCGTTGAGGTTCTGGCGGTAATTGCGCGCGACGTAGATGTTGTGGTGGGCGAGCTGGTCGCAGCTGCCCTCGATGCCCAGATAGAGCATGAACGTCGAACAGGAGAATTTTTTGCGGGCGATGGTGGCGTCCTGCCAGCGGCGGCGCAGCCGGTTAGGGACCAGGGTGGTCATGGCATGGCCGAAGTCGGCGTTGACGACCACGGCATCGGCGCGGATTTCGCCGGTGGCGGTGCGCACGCCGACGGCGCGGCGGCCGTCAAACAGGACTTCCTCGACCGGCTGGTTGAGGTGGATCTTGGCGCCGAGTTCGGTGGCGACGCGGGCCATCCCGGCCATCAGTGAGTTGCAGCCGCCGGTGGGATGCCAGATGCCGTGTTCGTATTCCAGGAATGACAGGATCGAGAACAGGCTCGGACACTGGAACGGCGACATCCCGAGGTATTTGGCTTGAAACGTGAAGGCCAGTTGCAGCCGCGGGTCGCGGAAGTAGCTGGCCATTTCGGAGTGGAGCGATTTCCACGGTTTCAGATAGGGCAGCACCGCCAGCAAGCGCGCTTGCAGCAGGTCGGTCCAACTGGCAAACGGCGACTGCAGGCACGGCGAAAATTTTGCCAGTTTCACCCGGTTGTCGGCCATGAAGCGGCGGAACTGGGGGGCGTCCGCCGGCGACAGCTTGGCGATCTCGGCGACCATGCGGTCGATGTCGGACGTGCAATTGAGTTCGCCGCCCTGGCCAAAGACCAGCCGGTATTGCGGGTCGAGCCGGTGCATCGGCACTTCCTGGTGGAGGTCGCGCCCGCAGGTCGCGAAAATCTCCTCGAGGATTTGCGGATAGAGGAAAAACGTCGGGCCGAGGTCGAAGCGGAAGCCGTCGGACTCGATGACCGAGGTTCGCCCGCCGACCCGCGGTTGTTTTTCCAGGACGGTGACATCCATCCCCTGCTTGGCCAATAACATGGCGGTTGCCAAGCCTCCGGGACCGGCACCCACAATCAACACGCTTTTGGACATGCGGCGATGGTGGTGCTGGCACCCTCCTCTGGCAAGCTCAGCCCACGCCCAGCCAGCGCAGGATGCGCTTCAGCGCCGGCAGCGTGACCCGCGTGGGCGGGTAACGAACCGACGGATCAAGGCTAAATGACCGGCGCAACACCGATCGGCGGTGGCTGAAACACTCGAAGCTCGCCCGCCCGTGATAGGCCCCCATGCCGCTCTCGCCGCAGCCGCCGAAGGGCAGATCCTTGCCCAGGATGTGAGTGACGGTGTCGTTCAGGCACACCCCCCCGGAGCGGGTCCCCGCGAGCACCCGCCGCTGGGTGGCGCGGTCGCGCGTGAACAGATAGAGCGCCAGCGGCACCGGCCGCTCGCTCAACCGGGCGAGCACCTCGTCGAGCCCGGAAAACTCCAGCACCGGCAGGATCGGCCCGAAGATCTCATCCCGCATCACCGGCGCATCCCACGCCACATCAGTTAGAATGGTGGGTTCCAGATAGAGGTCGGCGGCATCCTGCCGGCCGCCGCAGGCGATGCGGCCATCGCCGAGATAGCGCGTCAGGCGCTCAAAATGCCTGCGGTTGACGATGCGGCCGCAGTCCGGGCTCTGTTGGGGATCGGCGCCATGGAAGTCGCGCAGGGCGGTTTGCATGGCCGTCAGCAGGGCACCGGCCACCCGGCGGTCGACCAGCACGAAGTCGGGCGCGACGCAGGTTTGGCCGGCATTCAGGAACTTGCCCCAGACGATCCGGCGGGCGGTGACGTCGAGCGGCGCGTCGGCCGCGACGATGCAGGGGGATTTGCCGCCTAACTCGAGGGTGACGGGCGTGAGGTGGCGGGCGGCGGCGCGCATGACGGCGCGGCCGGTGCGGCTGCTGCCTGTGAAAAACACGTGGTCGAATTTTTCCACCAGCAAGGCTTCGGCGGTCGCCTGTTCGCCTTGGACCAGCGCGATGTAGTGAGGCGGGAAAGCGGTGCCGAGGATTTGGGCGAGCAGCGAGGCGGTGTGGGGCGCGAACTCGGACGGCTTGAGCACGGCGCAGTTGCCGGCGGCGATGGCCCCGACCAGGGGCATGAGCAGCAGTTGTAACGGATAGTTCCACGGCCCGATGATCAGCGCCACGCCGCGGGGCTCGGGCTGGATCCAGCCGCGGGCGGGCCACGCCAACAGCGGCGCGCGACGGCGCGCGGGTCGCATCCACCCCGCCAGGTGGCGCAGCGCATAACGGATTTCACCGAGCACCAGCCCGAGTTCCGAGGCGTAGGCGTCGTGCGGGGATTTGCGCAAGTCCGCCTGCAGCGCGCCAAGCAAGGCCGGCTCATGCGCCACCAGCGCGTCGCGCAACGCGCCGAGCTGCGCGCGGCGAAATTCCAGCGAACGCGTCGCGCCGGAATGAAAATACGCCCGTTGGCTGGCGATGAGGGGAGCGAAATCCATATTGTCCTTGCCGCATGGATGCGCTGGCGTATGGCTAGGTCAAGTCGTGATTTACAAACTGGCACTATTGCTGATGGGCCTGGCGTCGTGGCTGCGGGCCGATGACGCCGCCGACCGCCTGACCGCCGCCGGCATCGTCGAGTTCACCGCCGCCTATCAAGCGTGGGACGCCGCGCGCTTCTCCACCGCGGCGGACCTGTTCCAACAGGCCGGCATCCGCGCCCCCGGGGCCGGCGTGAATTTCTATTGGCTGGGCGCGGCGCGCTTTCACCGCCTGCTGCAACTGCGCAGCCAGCCCGCGCCCGGGGCTGACACCCAGGCCGCCGCCATCGACGCGGCGGTCGCGGCGCTGGAAACCGCCGTCAAGCTCGACGGCCAGGATGCCGAGAGCCACGCCTTGCTAGGCACCCTGTATGGCATGAAAATCGACGGCAGCCTGCTGCGGGCCCTGCGCTTCGGGCCGACGGTGGCACAGCATCAAAAGCTGGCGCTGCAATTCGGCGCGGACAACCCGCGCGTGCGCTATTTGTTAGGCACCGGGCAGTTCCACACCGCCGGGAACGAGGCTGACAGGCGCGAGGCGCTGGGCACGCTGCTGGCGGCGGAGCAGTTGTTCGCCGCGGAAGCCAGGCGTCCGGCCAGGCGTTTTGATCCGCGCTGGGGATACAGCAGCTGCCTGACGTTCATCGGGCGTTGTTATGAAACCCTCGGTCCGCGCACGGCGGCGGCCGTCTATTATCGCCGCGCGCTCGCCGCCCACCCGGCGGACCACGTCGCGCGCGCCGGCCTCGCCCGCGTCACGGCGGAACAATAACCCCCCTCATGAGTGCCAAAAAAATCATCGTCATCGGGTCCGGCCTGGGCGGACTCTCCGCCGCCATTTCACTGGCCCAGGAGGGCTACGCCGTGACCATCCACGAGAAGAACGCCCGCATCGGCGGCAAGCTCAACGTGCTCCAGGCGCAAGGCTACACCTTCGACCTCGGTCCGTCGATCCTCACCCTGCCGCACATCTTCGCGCGCCTCTTCGAGCGCTCGGGCAAACAAATGAGCGACTACATCCCGATCCGACCGCTGCGCCCGCACTGGCGGAATTTTTTCCAGGACGGCAAGGTGGTCGACCTCTATCCGGAGCCGGAGCTCATGGCGGCCGAGGCCCGCAAGGTGGGCGAGGATCCCGCCAATGTGGAGCGCTTCCTGAAATATTCGGCGGAGCTCTACGACCTGGTCAACGCCGGCTATTTCGAGCAGGGCCTGGACACCGCCAAGGCGTTCCGGAACTTTTACGGGTTGGGCAATTTCCTCAAGTTCGACCTGTTGCGCACCATGCACGGCGGGGTCGCGCGCCATCTCAAAACCCGCCACATGCGCGACATCTTCGACTACTTCATCAAGTATGTCGGGTCGTCGGCCTATCATGCGCCGGCGTTCATGAACTGCATGGCCACCATCCAGTTCCGCTACGACCTGTGGTAT
Organism: Verrucomicrobiota bacterium; assembly: GCA_037142115.1. Lineage (GTDB taxonomy): Bacteria > Verrucomicrobiota > Verrucomicrobiia > Verrucomicrobiales > Akkermansiaceae > Luteolibacter. The sequence continues at coordinate 12,881 of JBAXBG010000038.1, forward strand.
GTGGACGGCGGCTTGTACAACATCGCCGTGGGCCTGCAGCGGCTGATGGATGAACTCGGCATCACGGTCTGCCTCAACAGCGAGGTCACCGAGGTGCGCAAGCACGGCCAGCGGGTCACCGGGATCGTGGCCAACGGGGAGTTCCATCCCGCCGACATCATCGTTTCCAACATGGAGGTGATCCCCGCCTACGAAAAGCTGCTGCTGGAGGACGAGGCGTTCATGCGCAGCCTCGACCGGCTGGAGCCCTCGTGCTCCGGGCTGGTCCTCGAACTCGGCCTGGACTGCCAATACCCGCAGCTCGCCCATCACAACTTCTTTTTCTCCGGCAACCAGCGCGCGCATTTCCACACCGTCTTCCGCCAGCGCCGCCTGCCGCCCGACCCGACGATCTATCTGGTAGCCGCCTCCAAGACCGACCCCACCGTCGCTCCGGCCGGCTGCGACTGCCTGAAAATCCTGCCGCACATCCCCTACATCGATGACGCGCATCCGCTGACCCGCGAGGATTACATGGCCCTGAAGGAGCGGGTGCTCGACAAACTCGAGCGGATGGGCCTGAAAGACCTGCGCCGCCACGTCGTCTTCGAGCATTGCTGGACGCCGCATGACATCCGCGAGCAATACGGTTCTAACAAAGGGTCGGTCTACGGGGTGGTCAGCGACCGCTTCAAGAACCTGGCCTTCAAGGCGCCCAAACAAAGCACCCGCTATCCGAACCTGTTTTTTGTCGGCGGCTCGGTCAACCCCGGCGGCGGCATGCCCATGGTGGTGCTGTGCGGCCAGAATGTCGCCAAAAACATCGCCGCCTGGGACCGATGCTGATCCTGCTGGGAGTCACGCTAACACTGTGGGCGGCCGGCTTCGCGCTGCTGCCCCGGCTGCGGGCTTGCCGAGGCGATGGCGGATTGCCCGATCCTGGCAGGTTGGCACCGGGTTTGGAAAGAGCTGGCCCGGGCAGCATGCCCGGGCCACCGTGGCGCGGGCATGCTGCCCGCCGCCTTTCATTACGTCGTGGCGCGGCCATTCTGCCCTCCGCCTTTCATTACGCCGTGGCGCGGGCATGTTGCCCGCCGCCATCCTGCCCTTCCCCGCCAGCGCCGGCGAAGCTGACGGCATCGGCCGGCCTCAGCGTGATCATCCCCGCGCGCAACGAGGCCCACAATTTGCCGGATTTGTTAGATTCGCTGGCCGCCCAGTCGGTTCGGCCGGTGGAGGTTCTGGTGGTGGACGACGCTTCGAGTGACGGCACCGCGGAGATTGCGCGGGAGCTGGGGGCGAAGGTGATCGTGTCGCAACCGCTGCCCGCGGGGTGGGGCGGCAAGACGTGGGCGTGTCACCAGGGGGCGCAGGCCGCCGCGGGTGAGTTGCTGTGTTTTGTGGATGCGGACAGCTGGTTTGAACCCGGCGGCTTGGCGCGCATTCTTCAGGGATACACGGACGGAGCCTTGTCGGTGGGCCCCTGGCATGCGGTTCAACAACCGTATGAGAACCTGTCATTGTTCTTCAACCTCAACATGGTCGTCGGCACCGTGCCGGGCGGCTTGTTCGGCCAGATGCTGCTGGTGGACCGGGCGAGCTACCAGCGGGCCGGCGGACATGCCGCGGTGCGCGGGCACGTGCTGGAGAATTGCCGGCTGGCCGCGCTCTTTTTGGCCGGCGGGACGGCGGTGCGCAGCGTGGCCGGCAAGGGGGCGCTGTCCTTCCGGATGTATCCCGGCGGGTTGGGCGATTTGGTGGCGGGCTGGACCAAGGGCTTCGCCTCCGGCGCGGGCCAGACGCCGCGCGCCACGCTGCGGCTGTGCGTGGCGTGGATGACCGGCCTGATGGCCGCGCCCGTCGGCTGGTGGCTGGCACCCGAGCCGCAATGGTGGGCGGCCCTCTATCTGTTATGCGCGGCGCAGGTGTGGGCCTTCGGCCGCACGGTCGGCGCGTTCCGCTGGTATGCGGCGCTGCTCTATCCGCTGCCGCTGGTTTTTTTCTTCATCGTGTTCGCCCGCTCCGCCATGCGCGCGGGCAAAAAAGTCCGCTGGAAAGGACGGGACATCGATGCCGCTTGAACTGCCGGTGGGCTGGATCGTCGCGCTCAACGTCGCTGGCTGGCCGCTGATCCAGCTGGGCCTGGCCTGGGGGTTCACGCGGCTGCCGGATCGCTGGTTCCATCCGCCCCGGGCGCGGGCCTGGGAGCAGGGCGGGCGGATCTATCAGCGGGTGTTCCGCGTCAAGCGCTGGAAAGACCGTCTGCCCGACGCCGCGCGCTGGTTTGGCGGCGGCTTCGCCAAGGGCACGCTCGCCGGCACCCAGCGCGACTACCTGCAGCGGTTCATCCGCGAGACCTGGCGCGGAGAACTGTGCCACTGGTGCGCGCTGGCGTGCACCCCGCTGTTCTTCCTGTGGAATCCGGGGTGGGGCGATGCCGTGATCGTCGCCTACGCCCTCGCCGCCAATCTGCCGTGCCTCCTCGCCCAGCGCTACAACCGCCACCGCCTCCGCCACCTGCTGGCCCGCAGGTGAAGCCTAGAAAGGAAAATGGAAACCACGGATTGCACGGATTTAACGGATTATTAGAGAGTTATGAAAATTGAAGCGCTAACCCGCTGGGTGGGCTTGAATTCTGATAGAACACTGTGTCCCCCCGTGAAATCCGTTAAAATCCGTATAATCCGTGGTAAAAAGAGCCGCTCAGTCATTTGTCATTTTCCTTTGTGGGGTGAGCTATCCCCGCGGGAAATCAACAAGCATTTCCAGCCGGCTCAAGCCGTGAAATAGTGCTGGAGCGCCTCGACCGCGCCGGCCCCGTGCCGGGCGCGGGTGATCAGACCGCCGATGGCGGTGACTTTGTCCCGGACCTCGTCGACCGCGTTGGCCGGGCAGGCGCTCATCTCAGCATGGGCGGGATCCAGCATCTCCAGATCGTTGTGGCCGTCTCCCATGACAAAACAGCGGCGGCTGCTAAGCCGATAGAACCGGGCGATCTCGCTCAAGCTGCTGCCTTTGTGGAAATCGCGGTGGCCGAAGCGCAGATAAATCGTGTTGCGCTGCCATGACAAGCACGGCTCGGCGGCGGCCAGCGGGGTGATGTGAGCGACGATCCAGGTCATTTCCTCCACGGTGCGGGCGATGAAGCCGGCTGGCTCGCCGTCCATTTCCAGCCAATAGGCCCCGGTGCGTTCTTCGACCTCGTGGCGGATGCGCGCGAGCAATTTGCGGGCGCGGTGGAACAGCCCGTGAACCTCCACCTCACAGCGGTCATTCCACGGGGCAAAGGGCGTCCACCCGCCGGAGTCGTTAGAGAAGTAGATTTCCCGCTCGCGGGCCACCACCCAGTCCGGCAGAAAGGGAAACCGGCTTTCCTCGAACCCCTCGATCAATTGCTCCAGCGAGCGGCCGGTGTTGATTCCCCAGACGGCCTGGCGCGTGACCCGCAGCTCGCGGATGAGCGCGAAAAACCCGCCGGGCACCGGTGGGACCTCCGCCGGATCGTGCAGGGTGCCGTCGAAATCGAACGACAGGATCGCGGCGGGCTGTGGCGGTATGGGCAGGGATCTCATGACAAGCAATTCCGGCGGATCGCGCCGGGCCCCGGCCACCGGTCCGGAATTCGCGGCGCGGCGGGTACACGAGGACGGGATCGAACCGCCGACCAACCGGGTGTAAGCCGGTTGCTCTACCGCTGAGCTACTCGTGCGTGGCCGGCCGGGAGACTGACGGACGCGCGCGCGGGGATCAAGTCCCGAGTGTGCGACGGCGTGTGAGCCTGCGGTCTTGACCGGCAACCGTTCCACTAGCACATTCATGGGCATCCCCATCCGGGCCAGCGCCACCTGCAAGGCGCAAGGTGCACCCGTCACTACCAATCGCTCACTCACATGGACCTGCTCACCCAAGCCTTGAAAAACCCGTTTACCTGGGGCCTGCTGCTGGGCCTGCTGATCGCCGTTTTCACTTGGAAATCCGGCTTCACCGCCAGTCGCCACGCCGCCCGCGAGCTCAAGCGCGTGCTTGCGGAGATGAAGGACCTGCAAAGCCATCTCAACACCCAGCTCAAGATCAACGCCAGCGGCAACGAGGCCCTGCAAAACGAGTTGGCATCCCTCAAACAGCAGAACGAAGCACTGCGCGTCAACAACGCCGCCCTCCAACAGAAACCGGGCCGCGCCGAACAAAGACTCCTCCAGGTTTACGAAATCGCCATCCGATCGATGCGCGAACAGGCACCCGGGTTCGCCCCGGCGTGGGAAAAAGCCCTCCGCCAAGGCGAGGCCGAAGTGGATGCCGCCGAGTCCGGTCTCAAGAAACTCGTGCGCCGGGTGCTGCCGGGACTGGGTAATTTCCCGTCCTCGACCACCACCGTGATCACGACCGACGACTCGGCCCGCCCCAACTGACGGAATCGACTCAACCGGCACACTCTCCGCCATGCGCAAACCACAACGCGCCGAGCTGTTATTGCGGCGTCTCGGCGAGCTCTATCCGAATCCTGCGGTTCCGCTGGATCACAAGGACCCCTACACCTTGCTCATCGCGGTGCTGCTGTCGGCCCAATGCACCGACGTCCGGGTCAACCAGGTCACCCCCGCGCTGTTCGCCCTGGCCGACAACCCGCGCGCCATGATGAAGGTGCCCGTCGCCGACATCCATGCCATCATCCGGCCCTGCGGTCTGGCCCCGCGCAAGTCGGCCGCCATTTCCGAACTCTCACGCATCCTCGTCGAACTCCACGGCGGCCTGGTGCCCGCGGATTTCGCCGCGCTCGAAGCCCTGCCCGGCGTCGGCCACAAGACCGCCTCGGTGGTCATGGCACAAGCTTTTGGCGTGCCCGCGTTTCCGGTGGACACCCACATCCACCGCCTCGCCACCCGCTGGCAGCTCACCTCCGGCAAAAATGTCGTGCAAACCGAACGCGACCTCAAAAAATGGTTCCCTCGCGAGTCGTGGAACCGCCTCCACCTGCAAATCATCTACTATGGCCGCGAACATTGCTCCGCCCGCGGCTGCGACGGCAAATCCTGCCTGCTGTGCAAGGAAATCTTCGGCTGATCCGCGTGCGGGGTGGAAGTTCTAGCTAGACAAGCCAGAACTAGGAATCTAGTGTTTTGCCATGAGCGTGAAACACTGGCAACTTCAGGAGGCCAAGAACCGCTTCAGCGAAGTGGTCGCACTGGCCATCAAGGACGGCGCGCAAACCGTCACGAAGCATGGCAAACCCGCCGTCATCATTGTCTCGGTGGAAGAATATCAACGGAATATTACGCCCCGCAAAACACTTTTTCAGGCGTTGCGGGAATGCCCGGAAGCTCTTTCGCCGCTGGTCGGGACAAGACTCAGGGACAGGCCTCGCGACATCCGGTTTGAATGAGGCCAACACCCCATGACTACTTACCTGCTAGATACCAATGTGGTCTGTGAAGCAACCTCCAAACAACCCAACCCCCGAGTTCTGGCGTGGTGCACCAAACACGCGGCACGGAGTGTTCTCTCATGCGTGACTCTTGGTGAAATCTGGAAGGGCATCCACCTGATGCCGGAGGGCAGACGCAGGGCGTCCCTTGCCGCTTGGGCTGCGGGAATCGAACGGGATTTCAGCGATGTCATCTTGCCGCTAGAATCCAAAACCCTCAAGGCCTGGGGCCAATTCTACGCCATGCACGAATCCCACGGTCTGAATATGAGCGTGCTCGACAGCCTGATCGCGGCCACCGCCCTGGTCCACGGACTGACGATTGCCACCCGCAATCTCGCAGATTTCCCGCCTGACGTGCGAACCCTCAACCCGTGGGATTCTTAAGCTGCCGGAGGTCCGGACGCCCAACAAAAACGCCCGCACCCGGAACGGGGACGGGCGGTTCTGCTGCATGATAATGCTTACTTCGAGGACGAAGTATAACTTGCCTGGCTGGCACCCTTCTTGATCTTGCTCTGCTTGATCCAGCTCATCGTCGAGCGGAGTTTTTCGCCGACTTTTTCAATCTGGTGGGAGGCCTCGGCCTTGCGGATCGCGTTGAAGTTCTTGTTGCCGCCGGCGTATTCGGCGGTCCACTCCTTGGCGAACTTGCCGTTTTCAATCTCCTTGAGCTGCTTCTGCATGCGCTTCTTGACCGAACCGTCGATGATCTTCGGGCCCACGGTCACGTCGCCGTATTCGGCGGTTTCGGAAATCGAGAACCGCATCCCGGCGATGCCCTGCTCGTTCATCAGGTCGACGATGAGCTTGAGCTCGTGCAGGCACTCGAAGTAGGCCATCTCCGGCTGATAGCCGGCTTCCACCAGCGTTTCGAAGCCGGCCTTGACCAACGCGGAGGCGCCGCCGCAGAGCACGCATTGCTCACCGAACAGGTCGGTCACGGTTTCCTCGCGGAAGTTGGTTTCAAACACCCCGGCGCGGGCACAACCGATGCCGCCGGCCCAGGCCAGCGCGGTCTGCTTGGCCTTGCCGGACACATCCTGATGGATCGCGATCAGGCCGGGAACGCCCTTGCCCGCCACAAACTGCGAGCGCACGGTGTGGCCCGGGCCCTTCGGCGCGACCAGGATCACATCCACATTCTTGGGCGGCGTGATGGTTTTGAAATGCACGGCGAAACCGTGCGAAAATAGCAGGGTCTTGCCCTTGGCCAGGTTGGGCGCGATGTCCTTCTCGTAAACCGCCGGAATCACCGTGTCCGGTGTCGCCACGAAAATCACGTCGGCCGCCTTCACCGCCGCCGCCGTGTCCATCACCTCGAAGCCAAGCTTCTTGGCGACTTCACGCGACTTCGACTTCGGATAGAGCCCGATGATGACCTTGAGGCCACTGTCCTTGAGGTTGAGCGCGTGGGCGTGGCCTTGCGAGCCGAAGCCAATCACGGCGAGGGTTTTCTTTTTGAGTGGGGCGATCGGGGCGTCCTTGGTGGTATAGATTTTCGCGGCCATGTCAGAGCGGTTGGTGAGTTCGATTAAAGCACGCCACAGCCATCGGGGCCGCAGCGCGGCGGAACCCTGCCCGCCGGACGCCGCCGGGTCAAGCCGCATCCAATATCCCCCATCCAAATGCTTGCCCACACCCCGCCCACCTCGCTATCAATGCGCGTGGCCGGAAAAAACATCGTCTATTTCGATTTGGAAACCCAACGCAGCTTCGGCGATGTCGGCGGATCCTCGCACAAGGACAAGATGGGCATCTCCGTGGCCGTCACCTACAGCACCGCCCGCGCAACCTATGAGATCTACCGCGACCACGAGCTCGACCGCCTCGGCGAGGAGCTCATCCGCGCCGATCTCGTCGTCGGCTGGAACCACCTCCAGTTCGACTATCCGGTCCTCCAGCCCTATGTCTTCCACAACCTGGCCGAGCAAACCCTCAACCTCGACATGATGGTCGAGCTCGAATCCCTGCTAGGGTTCCGGCTCAAGCTCGACGCCGTCGCCTCGGCCTCGCTGGGCACCGGCAAGACCGCCGATGGCCTCGACGCCCTGCGCTGGTGGCAGGAACACAAGAAATCCGGCGAGCTCGCCCCGCTGCGCAAAATCGCCGAATATTGCTGCTACGACGTCAAAGTCACCAAGTGCGTGCATGAATACGCCCTCGCCAACGGCCTGCTCAAGTATGACGACAAGGGCGGCCGCACCACCGAGATCGCCGTGACTTGGACATAGACGCACGTTATCGAATGCGAGCGCTTCCGTCGAGCGATTCGGACGCAGGGGAAAAGAGTCTAAAAGTCTAAAAGTCTAAAGTTGAAGGTCCGCTCAACATTCGCGCGTCTTCGACTTTCGACTTTCAGACCTTTGACTTTTAGCCCCGCGGCGGGCACCTCCAGAGGGGCACGGGCGGCCCGCCCGTGTTCTTCTCCTGATCTTCTCAGGCGCAACGGGCGGGCCGCCCGT
>JBAXBG010000039.1:0-20653 GCA_037142115.1 Verrucomicrobiota bacterium
CCGGGCAGGCAATCAAGCGCACAGAGACAGCCAACTGGAGGCGAGCCAGAAGCCGGGAGAGGACCCAAAGTAGCGGATCTTCACGCCGCGCAGGGCTGGACTTCCTTGCGGATGGCATCGCCTTTTTCGCGATCCGCACGCATGAATTCGAAGTCGAGTTGGAGGTTCATCCACATCCCCGGGGTGATGCCGAAGAAGCGACTGAGGCGGAGATCGTATTCGGGCGTGCAGCGGCGTTTGCCCTGCTTCATCTGGGTAAGATGGGGTGCGGGAATCCCGCAGCGGCGGGCGATCTCAGCCTGGGACAGGCCGGATTGCTCAAGCGTTTCGCGGAGGGTTTCAGCGAAGAAGTTGAGCAGCGGGATGAGTTGCGGTTTCTGATTCATGGCGGTGGCTCAGTGATAGTCGGTGATTTGAACGTCGGCGGCGTTGCCGTCATTCCAGCGGAAGACGATGCGCCATTGTTGGTTGATGCGGATGCTCCAGAATCCCTTGAGATTGCCGGAGAGTGATTCGAGGTGATTGGAAGGGGGTTGGCGGAGTTGGTCGATGGCGATGATCCGGTGAAGCTGGCGGAGTCTCATCAGCGCCCGTGGCTGGATGTCGCCTGGGAATTTTCGGGAGGATTCCCCACGGAAGACTTTGGAAGTTTCCTTGCATGTGAAGTTCTCGATCACTTGTGGCAAACCGTTGCCCGATTTGGTAATGATTTCAAGGAGAAAAACAAAGCGCGATTTATTCAAAAAACTTCGCCAGCGCCGCCGGATCGGTTTAGCCAGTGGCCATGCCTGCGCCGCCACGCCTGATTCTCGCCACCCGCAACGCCCACAAAACCGCGGAAATCCGTGCCATCATCGGCGACCGCTGCGAGGTGCTCGATGTGACCGCCTTTCCCGAATGCCCGCAAATCGAGGAAACCGGCACCACCTTCCTGGAAAATGCCCGCCTCAAGGCGGAAGGCATCAGCTGCCGCCTTGAGGGCTGGGTGCTCTCCGACGACTCAGGCTTGGAGGTCGACTCGCTGGACGGCGCCCCCGGCGTGTGGTCGTCAAGCTTTGGCGGGGAAGAAGGCAATCACGCGCTCAACAACGCGCGCTTGCTCGCCGACATGGCCGGCCAGACCGACCGCCGCGCCCGTTTCCGCTGCACGATGGTGCTGGCCCGCGAGGGCCACGAGCTGGCCCATTTCAGCGGCACGGTAGAGGGCTCGATCCTCGACACCCCGCGCGGCCACCAAGGCTTCGGTTATGACCCGCTGTTCATCCCGGACGGGCACACCGCCACCTTCGCCGAGTTGGGCGACGAAATCAAAAACACCCTCAGCCACCGCTCCAGGGCCCTGGCCCAGGTGATCGAATATCTCGATGCGAGCGCCTAACTAATTTACATCGCTTAACCAAACAGGTATTTTCGCCCGCCGTGACAACCCTCACTCGTATTCTCCTCGCTCTGCTGCCGCTGGCTGGCGGACTGGTTTCGTGCTCCAGCCAAGTTGGTGCCAGCCGCCCGGTGGCGTATCATTATCAACCCGGGCGCACCGCGCTGCTGCAAAATGGCACGGCTTACGCCCCGCCCAGTGCACCGGCCGAGGTCAAGCGCGCCATCGCCGCGGGCAACACCCTCCAACAAAAGCCCTACAAGTGGGGCGGCGGCCATCGCCAGCACCAGGATCGCGGCTACGATTGCTCCGGCTCGGTGTCCTACGTGCTCGACGAGGCCGGGCTGATCCGCGGATCCATCGCATCCCGGGATTATTTCGGTTACGGCCAGAAGGGCGAAGGCAAGTGGATCACCGTCTACACCCGCAAAGGCCACGCGTTCATGACCGTCGCCGGCCTGCGCCTCGACACCGGCGGCCCCGGCGGCCGCTCCGGCCCGCGCTGGAAACCCGAACCCCGCCAGAGCAAGGGCTATGTGATGCGCCATCCCGACGGGCTCTAGCCGACCTGGCCAGCACGCGCCCATCGCCACTCATGGGTGGACGATTTCTGGATCGCCCGGCCGGTGGAAAGCCTGAAAATCGCTCAGGTTCAAGGTGTAAAATCGGTGCGCCCCCGACTGGCGGGCTGCCACGAGGTGGAGGTAGTCGTAAATCGCGCCGCCACGGATGCCACGGGTCGCGGTTTCCCGGTAGGCGTTCAACAGCTCATCTTCCGCTAGATTCCGCACCTTCAAGCGGGGCGCCACTTGATCGCACAATAGCGCCGCCGCATCCGCGGCCAAAAGGCGGATGCCGAGTCGCCCGCCCGTTAACGTACTGAAGGTTTCCGATAGCGCGTGAGCGAGAACCACATGGCGTGCGGCCACCAGAAGACGATGACAGGCCTCATGCGCTGGATCTGCGGCATTCAAGGCGGCAACGATCACTGAAGCGTCGATTGCCGTCGTCATGGCCGCGTCCCGCGGGTCAGGATGCGCTCGTCGCGCTCCGCGCGGTCTGCTTGAATGGCCTTCACGATATCGCCCTCTTTCAATGGCGGCCCGCCTTGAATGACAGGAAAGCCGTTTTTGAGCACAATGCGCACTGCGTCGGCTTCGGGCACCGCTTCCAGCGTGCCCCCCGCAACCTTCAAGCGCAGACGCGAACCTTCGCGAATCCCAAGACTGTCCCGGATGACTTTAGGCACCACGAGGCGGCCCGCTTTGCCAACGGTGATGGTAATGCTCATGCCAATACAAATGGCATCAAATGGCGGCGGGGGCAAGCGAAACCGCCGCCGCGCACTCGGCCAGCGAGCGGAACACCCGCCCGGCCAGCGCGAAATCCGAGGCGCCAGTCACCCGGTTGGGCACCACCCACGCCGGCATGCCCGCCGCGTGCGCGGCGATGAGTCCGTTGTGCGAATCCTCGATCACCAGACAGTCCGCAGGCACCAGCCCAAGGCGCTTGGCCGCTTCCAGGAACAAATCCGGAGCCGGCTTGATCCGCGGCGCGTCGCCCCGGCACACCACGGTGCTAAAATACCCGGCCAGCCGGGTTTTCTCCAACCAGCCGTCCACCCAATGGTGGCTGGAACTCGACACCACCGCGCACGGAATCGCCGCGGACGCCAACCTATCCAACATCTCGAGCGCCCCGGGCATCGGTCCCTCGTCGGCCAGATCGCTCAGGATTTCCTCCTGGCGCCGCGCGTCCAGGTCGTGCCAATCGAATGCCAGGCCGGTGAGCTCCTCGAGGTGGGTCTTGGCCGACCAGGTGGCGAAATCCGAGCCGATGCAGCGGGTGTAGACGTCGAGCGGAAGATCGTGGCCATGGTCCTCAAAGACGCGCCGCCACGACTGGTAGATCGGCCACTCGGTGTCCACCAGCACCCCGTCGAAATCAAACAACACTGCGGAAATGGGCATGAGCGATGGTGAATGGCCGACCGGCTGCCGCAAAGCGCGAATCACCCAACCCGTGCAACTCGACCGCAGGCGGCCAGCGCTTCCGCCAACGACGCCCCCATTGCCAGCGGTATTCGGACAATCGAATTTCGGCACTGGCATCCACGGCGTGCCCGGCACAACGACGCGGACTACGTGGATCCCGGCTGAGTTGCGCCGGAAGCGCCCCTCAGGGCGCGAGCGCGCGGTGGCTGAGGTTATGGACTTCAACCCGGAAACCGGGCGGCGTGTCGATCCGATAGGCGAGTTTGTCGCCGTCTTTCCACCAGCGCAGATGAATCGGACCGTCGGCCGTCGGCAGCGTCCCCTCGCACCAGTCGAGCGGCAGCTCGTTGAGCCGGAGTTCGACGGTTTTCTGCGGCACGTCCACGCGATACAAGCCCAGCACGTCGCGGATGAAGACGTGGGCGGCGTGTGAGGCGAAGCCGTGATTGCAGCTGGCGCTGGGCACATCGTTTTCCCAGAGCGTGCCGGTGCGCTCGGCCATGAACGACCAGTAGCCGAGCGCCTCGTCGAGCACCTGCGACGTCCGCCCCTCGCGCGAGAGCAGCTCGAAGCGCAGCATGTTGCCGACAAAGGCATTTGCCGGATGGATCTCGGGAAATGCGCGGGTGGTCTTGCGTTGCGGGCCGAAATCCGTGACGAGTTTCTGCCAGAGTGCCGGCTGGGTGGCGGGTGTGGCCAGGCCGAAGAAAAACGCGAAATACTGGCAGACCTCGCTGCGGTTGCGGGTCACGGCGAGCTTGCCGTCCCGGCGCACGGCGTTGTCCACGAAGAACTCGCCGTCGAACGACTGGCGCAGGATCGTCGCGCGCAGGAGCTCGGCCTTGCGCGCGAGTTCGGGCCGGGCATACAGGTGAGCGGTGGCGTCGAGGGCGCGGGCGTAGAGCATGTTGGACGGATAGTTCACGTCCTGCACGAAGTCGTTCGCCTTCGACCATTCGACAAAGACCCAGCCCTGGAGTTTCTCCAGCAGGCCGTCCTCGTTCTCGAAGGGCTTGAAATAATCCAACAGTTGCATCACCCGCGGCCGCAGCGCCTCGACCAGCTCGCGGTCGCCGCTGCGCGCGAGGTATTCCTCGAGTTGCACCACGAACCACAGCGCCCAGTTGGGGATGAACAACCCGTTGTTGTGGTCGGCCGGATAACACGACGGCAGCATCCCGGCAGGCAAATGCGCGAAGCCCGCCGGCCGCTGGAAGTTCTCGAAAAAGTTCTTTTCCACGGTGGTGGTGCCGCACAGGTCGGGCGCGACGCGCGCGGTGAAGAAGCTGTCGCACAGCCAGCCGGCGCGCTCGCGCGACGGGCAATCCATGAACAAATCCACCGCGTTTTGTTGGAACGACTGGCGGGCGGCCTCGAAGATCCGGTTGAAGCGCGCGTCGCTGGTGGCAAACTTGGCCCGCGCGGCCTCGGGGTTGACGTATTCGCGCAGCTGCACCTGGCGCACGTCGCAATCGCCCGCCAGCACGATCAGCTTGAGATAGCGCAGGGTGTAGGGTTCGAACGATTCGACGCGGTAGCTGCCCGGCTCGAGTTCGTAGAGCACGATGTTGACGCAGCCGAAGCGCTTCCAATCGACGTCGCCAGCTGAAAGAATCTCGTCGAAAGTGAAAAACAACCGGGTCTTGGCGCGCACCGTGATCGTCGCACCAAGGAAGCCGGTGAGGTCGGTTCCGAAGTCGAGCGTGTGGAACGTGTTGGCCGTGAGCGTGATGTCCGCAGGCGCCGGACCCGAGGTAAGATTGCTCACTCCCTGCAACTCGAGCGACGGGATGGTTGTCAGCTCCTGTTGGGCAAAGCCGGCGAGCAGCGGCCCGACCTTGGTGAGCGAGCGGTCGGTCCAGAGTTTATCGGGCGGCACGCCCTGGCGCAGCGTTCCGGCGGCGAGGTGGGCGACCGGCTCGCGCACGGTGAAGGTGGGATACGGCACGCGCCGCGGCGCGAGTGGCAGGTCCGCGCTGACCGCGCAGCGCGCCGGTTCGGTGGCGGCGGGCATTCGCCAGACCTCGCCGAACGGTCGCTGGAAGCTGTAGCGTTGGACCTTTTGCAACCGGTCATGGCGGATGCCCGCCGCGAACCCGCTGCCGCCGGTGGCCGCAAGCACCCGGCCGCCGGCGATGATTTCGGCCTGCAGGAACGACGGCTGGTCTAGCAGGTAGTAGCTGTTGGCATTGTAGCCGGCGACCTCGATCACCACCTCGTTGCGCCCGGCATGGAGGTGCGGCGCGAGCTCCCATTCATCGACGCGGAAAAACCCATGGCCCGCCCGCGCCGGCCCGCAGCCAACAAACCGGCCATTGACCGCCACCCGGTAGAGGGTGGCGGCCGTCACGCGCAGCGTGGTCGGACCGGCCGCCGGCAGTTCGAGCACGGCGCGGAACTCGACCAACATATTGCGTTCGGTCGCGCGGCCTTCCGGCCAAACCGGGTGCGCGGCTTGAAAGGTGGGAGTTTGCGCGCTGAGCGGACCGGCGAGCAGCAACGCGATGATCAAGGTAAGGAATGGGTTCATGGACAAAATATGGCGGTGGGTGAGGGTGGCGGCGCCTGGACGCGGCTAGGGCGAGTCTGGAGACTCGCGGTCCGGGCGGATACGGTCCGCGTGCCGGTCACTCTTTCAAGTTGGGGTGCCACCAGGTCGACACGCGGCAGCCACATCCTCGCCAAGGGGTGACCCGGACCGGACCGCGAGTCTCCAGACTCGCCCGCGCCATCTGCAGGGCTCGGAGGACATTCCATGAGCCATGACCCAAAGTGGCGGCGGGCAGAAGACATGCAAAAAGGGACCGACCCGCATGGCGCTCACCTCACGGGCTGAATAGCCAGCGTCGAGGCGGGACCACATACCTCCCCCCGCACGCAGATTCCCGCGTAGTTTAGAGCGTTGCCCGCCGTTTTTTCGGCAAACGGACGCCACCGGCTCAAGGCGGCGGATAATCGCCAAAACGCAGGCCGAAAAGATGATCCGGCGGACTGGCGGTGCATTCATGGTAGGCCCCGCCATGCCAAACAATGAGGTCCAATTCCGGGGTGTTCTTCAATTTCCGACCGTAGGTATATTGCTTGAACGTGTGCACCCGCACGCCGCAAACGGCCACAATGATGTCACCCGTGTGCATCCCGGCGGACTTCAGGAGATCGTTTTCCTGGTTGATCGACACGCCGTCGGCCGGCTGTCCTTGAAAATCCTTCAGGGCCACTTTTTCAATTCCTTTGGGGAACAGCTGATGGATGCGCTTCTGCACCTCGGGCTCAAACCGCCGGTCGCCGGTCTGCGCCTGGTAGCGGGCGCAGAAGTCGAGCCGCGGGCGTTTGGTTGGGATTGGCTCCGGCGGTGGCGCCTGCGCTTGGCAGCGGCTTGGTCTCTGCCGCCGTTGCCAAAGGGAACGAAGCCAGACCTGTCGCCAGCAGGAGGAGAATCTGCGAGTGGATTGTTTTCAAGGTGATTGGGGGATTATGCCAGAACATCCCATTGAGCGGGCGGATCACCACGGACAGTCCGCGCCGTGGAAGCGTTGGAAAAACCGGGATCTGCGCTCGGCCGCGGTGCCGTGGGTGCCAAGGCTGCTCCATACTAGCGCACGGGCGGTGGCCATCATGTCGAAGCCCATGAGCAGCCGTTCCTGGGGAGTCTTGCGCATCATCGCAGCGAAGATCATGGCATTGATCTCCGGGGCGGTGTCTTTCACGGCAAAACCCGTGTCAGCATATCTGTCAGGTTCAATGCGGCTGACCATGTTTTTAGATAATTCGTGTCACACCCGCTGGCAATCAGATTCTCCACGTCGGCGAGTTGGCGTTCGGACAGGGATTCCCTGGCCCAGTGCAGCTTGGAGAGGATCAGGTCCTCTTTGCTCACCACCCAGACCTCGAAGTCCGCCACTTGCAGCCGGATGCGCCGCGTGAACTCATGCAGGCGATAGTCGTCCTGTTTGCGCACCATGAAGTCCACCTTGATCAGCGTGGCCTGATGGATGGCGTTGAAGCTGCTCTGATTTGACACCGCCTCACACGCGGCTTGCGCCGATACATAATAGTCCAGCCCTAGAACGTCCTGAATCCGCACCGCATCCTTCAAATGGAAGGCCACCACAAGATCAATGTCGCGCGTCATGCGCGGCTGGGCGTAGCAGTTCAGCGCCACGGAACCGGTGAGCATGTAGTCGATCCCCGCCGCGTCCAGACGAGTCACGATGTCGCGCAAGAGTTGCAGTTCTTCGGTCATGGGGAGAACGACTCGAAGATGTCGGTGACCAGAGCGGTGGTGGGCATATCCACACCATGTATGGCGGGATATCCCGGATTCGGACAGCGAAAAACGAGGTGAGACGACCGTGCCGATCACGGCCGTGAGAGCGGTGTCCCGCCGCCACGGCTCAGCGATTGCTGCGGTCGTCCGCCGGGCCACCCTTTTGCGAACGCTTGCGGGCGTTGACGTCGAGGATGCGCTTGCGCAGGCGGATGTTCTTGGGGGTGGCTTCGACGAGTTCGTCGGTGTCGATGTATTCGATGGCGCGTTCGAGCGAGAAGCGGATCGCCGGGGTGAGCTTGGAGGTTTTGTCCTTGCCGGCCGAGCGCATGTTGTCGAGGTGCTTTTCCTTGACCGGGTTGACCGGCATGTCGCCGACGCGCGGGTTTTCGCCCACCAGCATGCCGGCGTAGACGGCATCGCCGGGAGCGGCGAAGAGGGTGCCGCGGGTTTCGAGCAGTTGCAGCGAGTAGGGAGTGGCGGTGCCGGAATCCATCGACACCAGCGTGCCGGTGGTGCGGTTCTGGATGTCGCCGGCGTGCGGCGCGTATTCCTTGAACAAGTGGCTCATGATGCCGTGGCCGGAGGTGAGAGTCACCAATTCGGTTTCCAGGCCGATGAGGCCGCGGGTCGGGATGACCGCCTGGATGAACGTGCGACCGCTCGGTTCGGTGTCCATGTGGTCCATCAGGCCCTTGCGGTTGATGAGGCACTTGAGGATCGCCTGGGTGTAATCGCCGGGAGCCTCGATGTAGAGGGTTTCGAACGGCTCCAACAACCTGCCGTCGTCGTCGCGGCGGAAGATGACCATCGGCCGGGACACGCAGACCTCGAAGCCCTCGCGGCGCATTTGTTCGACGAGCACCGCGATCTGCATCGCGCCGCGGGCGGACACATTGAACACGCCGGACAGATCGGTGTCCTCAACCGTGATCGAGATGTTGGTTTTCAACTCGCGCATCAGGCGGTCGCGGATGGCGCGGGACGTGACGTGCTTGCCTTCACGGCCGGCCAGCGGGCCGTCGTTGATGGAAAACTGCATTTGGACGGTTGGAGGGTCGATGGCCACGAAGGGCAGCGGCTCCATATCGGCCGAGGCGGCGAGCGTTTCGCCGATGTCGATGCTTTCAATGCCGGCGGCAATGCCGACGATGCCGCCCGCGCCGCAACCTTCGGAGTCGGTGGTGGCGAGGCCGGAATAGGTGAAGGTTTTCATCACCTTGGACTGCTGTTTGGTGCCGTCCTTGCGCAGCAGCCAGATGGTGTCGCCCTTTTTGACGTCGCCGCCGAGCACCTTGCCGATGGCGACGCGACCGACGTAGTCGTCCCACTCGATGTTAGAAACCAGCATCGAGAACGGCGAATTGGGATCCGCCTTGGGTTGCGGAATAAATTCAATGATCTTTTCCAAGAGCGGGACGCAGTCCTTTTTCTCGTCGTCCGGGTGGTTCAAAAAGTAGCCGTCCCGCGCGGAACCGTAGACAAACGGCGCGTTGAACTGGTCTTCGGTGGCGTCGATGTCCAGGAACAACTCCAGCACCTGGTCGTGGACCTTGAGCGGATCGGCGAAGGGGCGGTCGATCTTGTTGATCACCACGATCGGCTTGAGCCCTTCGGCGAGCGCCTTGCGCAGCACGAAGCGGGTTTGCGCCTGCGGGCCGCCGGACGCGTCCACCACCAGCAGCACGCCATCGACCATTTTCATGACCCGCTCGACTTCGGCGCCGAAGTCGGCGTGGCCTGGGGTGTCGACGATGTTGATGGTGTAGCCCTTCCAGTGGATGGAAGTGTTCTTGGCCTTGATGGTGATGCCCTTTTCGCGTTCGAGGTCCATCGAGTCCATGGCGCGCTCGGTGGTGGCCTGGTTGTCGCGGTAGGTGCCACCCGCCTCGAGAAGTTGGTCAACCAGGGTGGTTTTGCCATGGTCAACGTGGGCGATGATGGCGAGATTACGAATTTTCAGGGACATAAGAACAAATGGGATGGGATGGAACCTCCGCAGGAAGGGGGGCGGGCTATGCACGCTTTTCCCCGGAGTGGCAAGGCGCGATTCCCTAATATCTGCAATCCCTCGCCGCAAACCCCGCAAACACGTTGGAAATCGTCGGATTTCAGCGCACGGGCTGGCAAGCTGCTTGACCGCGGCGGGCCGGGATTCTAGGAACTGGCCATGACACCGCTTTACGAAGGCAAATCCAAGCGCCTGTGGGCCACCGAAAACCCGCAAACGCTCCGCATGGAGTTCAAGAACGACGCCACCGCCTTCAACGGTGAGAAAAAAGAGAGCTTTGAGAACAAAGGCCGCTTCAACAATGCCATCAGCACGCTCATCTACGGCCTGCTCGAAAAGGAAGGCGTGCCCACCCACTTCGTCCGCCAGATCGACGACACCAACGTCGAGGTCAAAAAGGTCGAGATCCTGATGGTGGAAGTCATCGTGCGCAATGTCGCCGCCGGCTCATACTGCAAGCGCACCGGCACCGCCGAAGGCCGCGAATTCTCCCAACCCATCGTCGAGTTCTCCTACAAGGACGACGCCCTGGGCGATCCGCTCATCAACGACGACTACATCCGCGAAATGGGCCTCGCCACCCCGCAGGATCTGGTCTTCCTGCGCCAGTCCGCCCTCAAGGTGAACTCGATCCTGACCGCCTTCTTCGCCCAATGCGGGCTCAAGCTGGTGGATTTCAAGCTCGAGTTCGGCCGCCTCGCCGAGGATCCCTCGGTCATCGTGCTGGCCGATGAAATCAGCCCCGACGGCTGCCGCCTGTGGGATTTGAAAACCGGCGAGAAAATGGACAAGGACCGGTTCCGCCGCGGGTTGGGCAACTTCATGGAAGCCTATGAGGAAGTCCTCGGCCGGGTGCAGAAAAACCTCGCCTGACACAAGCTACCGCGGGTAGTTTGTACGGATGTTGAACTCAGTCATCATCGCCGCCTTGGCGTTTGGGGCGCTTGCGGCATCCGCCCAATCCATCGTGCCCGGGTTCGATGCGGCCCGCGCCGCCGTCAGTCAAACCGGCAACATCGACCTGGGCCGCGGCAATGGCGACCTGAGGATCTCGCAATTCGATCTGTTCTCGGTCCTGCGCAAGCCGCTCATCCCCATTGACGGGTTGTATGTGGTGCCGTTGGCGGAATACCAATTCACCCGCCTCGACTGCGTCGGCACGCCGGCCGCCTTTCCCGTTCATGACGCAGATCTGCATGCGCTGGCCCTGAGCACCTATGTCCTCTCGCTGCGCTCCGACTCGCCCTGGATCTACGGCGGCTGGGCCCGCGCGCAACTGGCGTCGGATTTCCAGCACGTCAACGGCGACGATTTCACCTTCGACATCGCCGCCGGCGCGGGCTACCGCTTCAACAAGCGTTTTGCCCTCGCGGTCGGTGGCGCGGTGATCAACCTCAACGGCGACGCCACCTGCTATCCGGGCCTCAATTTCGACTGGATCGTCAGCGACCAAGTCCGCATCGGAATGTATGGTCCCATCTTCATCGCCGCCTACGCGCTCAACCCAGACTGGTTGCTGACATTCCGTGGCGAGCCCGGCGGCGGCGTCTGGAACGTCACCGACGCCGCCGGCCAATCGCGCTCCATCGAGCTCGCCTCCTATCGCCTCGGCCTGTTTGTCAGCCGCCGCCTGACCGGGGATTTTTGGCTCACCGCGGGTGCCGGCGCGGCGGTGTGCAACCGCTTCGACTACACCCTGCCTAACGGACGCCGCCTCTTTGAGCAGGATGCGGGCAGCGGCCTGTTCGGCACCATCGGCGTGCGTCTCAAGGCGTGGTGACGGCGGCCTGCCCAATACTGATGCCTTAGTCGATGCAAGAACGAAACAGGAAGATGCGGCGGGCAGAACGCCCAATACTGTTTACTTAGTCAGTGCAGGAACCGAGCGGGAAGAAGGCGGCGGTCAGAACGCCCGCGCCACAGGTGGCCCGGGCATTCTGCCCGGTGCCTCTATTTAAACAACCAAGAGTGCTGGATTGACAGTATTGGGCGGCCCGCCCTTGGCTTGCAACCGCGCTTTGAGCGCCGGCCATTGGTCGCGGCTGACAATGTGGCCGACGCAGGACGAATGCCCGCACAAGCACGGGTGGTCTTCATAACAATCGACGTCAAAGCCGTAGTCAAAGGTGAGCTCCTCGCCCGGATGGATGTCGCGCAGCGAGTGGATGAAGATCTTGCGGCCTTCGATCCACGCCTCGCAGTTCGGCGCGCACGAATGGTTGATCAGCCGCGCCGTGTTCCACGGCACGTTGCCGTCGATGTCGAAGTTCTTGGACAGCGTGAAAATATAGACCGCCGCGTCGCCGGTGCGCAACGACTTGGCGTGCTGGGTCAGCCCGCGGCGTTCGCTCACCTTCTTGTCAATGAGCTCGCCGACGTATTCGATGACCCGCGTTTCCTTGGGGATGAACGACGTGGCATAGACCCCGCGGCCGTGAATCTCCGAGCCGCGCACCTCGCAATACATGCTCTGCCCGCGCTTCCACAGTTCGATGAGCTTGCGATGGAGCATTTTTTGCTCGCGGTGTCCCTTGGTCCTGGCTGCCATGACTGGTTTCTAACGTGACTCGTGCTTCTCCACCGGCGGCAGATCCAGCGTGTGCGGCAGCGTCACAAACAGCGCGCGCAGGTCGCTGGACTTGAGTTGCGAGCCGTCGATGAACGTCCAGTCGAGCCGGTCCTTGTCGGCGATCGCCACCTGATAGCTGATGCTGTCGATGGTCATCACCTTCGGCGGCTGGCCCGGGGCACCACGCATGATGCGGAATTTCGTCGCCGTGGGCACCAACACCAACCACTTGGTGAACACAAACTTGGCAACACTCGCCCCGTTGGTTTTCACCACTTTCGTGCCTGGCGCGACCTCGTAGGTCCGGGGTGGTCCTTGGGGCTTGAACGAAATCATGCTGATTCCCTGCTGCACCATCTGGGCCGCCACGCCCGCCGCTTGTTGTTCCGGGGTCTCGGTGCTGCCATTGCGCTGGGCGGTGCGCGCCTTCCACATCGGGTTCATGCGCTCCACCGCTGCCTGATAGTGGCCGAGCACCACCTCATCGCCCAGTTTCGCCACCGCCGCCACGGCCGAGGCCACCACCTGCGGCGGCACCGCTTCCGAGGTCACCGCCGATTCGGAGAGCGGGGCTTGGGGAGCGGCCTCCTGCTGGGCAAGCGCCGCGCCACAGGCCATGGCCAGGGTGAGGCTCAAAGTTATAAAGCGCGGCGTGGTCACGCGGCAAGGGATGGCTTTCCCGGCCGCCCGCGTCAAGCCTGACCATCACGGGCGACGCGCCCCAGTCTGGAGCACCCCCGCGTGCAATCCCTCCTCGATCTTTGTGGGGCAGCTGCTATCGAGGGCGTGCCATGGATGAAGAACAGCTTCCACCCGCGCCGTTCAACGCCCGGATCATTGCCGCGGTGATCGATTGGGTGGTGGCCATCGGCCTGCTGATGTCGGCGCTGTGTCAGGGGCATCGGGCTTACGGAGCACGGCACCCTTGATCAGGCGGCAGAATTCTTTTTTGGAGACCCGCTGCAACGCGCCGTCTTTGGCCTGCGGATCGAGCAGCGTTTTGTATTCGATGGAGAGACGCTCCCAGGTCACGATGCGGAGATACTCGTCACCCAGTTGCCAGATCTGGCCTTGTTCCAATTTCATGGGCTCTTGTAGGACCGTCGGCCGGACTTGGCGATGACAAAGCGGGTGGCGGATTTCAACACGAGCAACAAGTTCATTGCCCTGTCCGAGAGAGTGACGGCGACCAATCTGGTGAAGGCGAAAACGGAAGGGGCTGTCCTTGCCTACGGGAATTTGATCACCATTGGCCTCAACTTCGTGATCGTGGCGTTTGTGATGTTCCTGGTGGTCAAAGCGATCAACAAGGCCAAGACTCTCGCCGAGAAGCCTGCCGCTCCGAGCGCCCCACCGGAACCCAGCGCGGAAACCAAGCTGCTCACCGAGATCCGCGATTTGCTCAAGCAGCAGCGATGAAGGGGCCGCCGCCGAACCACGCTGCCGGCGGCCAGCGGCGGAATTTTGCATGCCGGGCCGGCTTTTTCCTCTCGTCAGTGGCAGAAGCCTCGGCTAGAGTCGCGCCGGAAAATAAACGACCATCCCCGAAAAGTTGGCACGGTCAGTGCTTTAAGCTTATCACCAATCCACCCAACCATGAAAAAAATCGAAGCGATCATCAAACCATTCAAACTGGAAGAAGTGAAGGAGGCCCTCGCCGAGGTGGGTGTGCAAGGAATGACAGTGACCGAAGTCAAGGGCTTCGGCCGTCAAAAAGGGCACACGGAAATTTACCGGGGTTCCGAATACACGGTGGACTTCCTGCCCAAGGTCAAGATCGAGATTGTCGTGGATGACTCACAAGCGGAGCACGTGGCGTCAGTGATCGTCAAGAGCGCCAACACCGGCAAGATCGGCGACGGCAAGGTTTTCATTTCCACCATCGAGCAAGCCATCCGCATCCGGACTGGCGAGACGGGATCCTCCGCCGTGGCGGTCAATTGACCCCGGGCTCCTGAAGTTTCCAAGCCAATGGCTTCCTTGCGGAGGCCATTGGTTTTTTTCGTTAGCGGCGCGAGCCCTGCCAATCGCGGAACGCAGCCCCGAGGTGGCTGGCGACGTCGCTGGGGGTGAGCGACTCGACAGAGGTCGCGGGTTGATCGAGGGCGAGTTCCGCGGCGCGGCCGCAGAGCCAAGCCGCGAGACCGGCCGCTGCGAGCGGGGGGGCCCCGCTGGCGAGGCGTGCGCCGAGGACGCCGGCCAGGAGGTCGCCCTGCCCGCCAGTTGCCATGCCTGGAGAGCCAGTGGCATTGGACCACAGCGGGTGGCCGCGCCCGGTGACGAGGGTCCGGCAGCCTTTGAGCAAGAGGGTGGCGGGGGTGCGATCCGCGAACGCGCGGGCGGCCAGTTCGCGGGTGCAACCGGCGAGATCGGGGGCCAAGCGCTGGAATTCCCCCGGGTGCGGGGTGATCACATGCCGCTCCGACAAAATTGCGAGGTGGCCCGAGCGGGCGAGGAGATTGAGGGCATCGGCATCGATCACGGTGGGGACCGTGGCCCGGGCGAGCCACTCGAGCACGCTTGCGGCGGTGGCGGAGTCCAAGGTGCCGAGTCCGCAGCCGACGACCCACGCATCGTAGGGCAGGTCCTGCCATTCGTGGGGTGATGCATAACCGCGGACGATAATTTCCGGCGGGCACTTGGACGCGATGACGGCGGCGGTTTGAACCGGCACATGCAGCGTGATCAGTCCCGCGCCGCCGCGCAAGGCCCCGGTGGCGGCGAGCACCGCCGCCCCGGGGTATTGAGCGGAACCGGCGAGCACGCCCACATGGCCTGCCAAGCCTTTGTGGAAATCGAAGGGCCGCGGGGATTTTGCGTATTCCAAGGTCTGCGGGGCGATGAGCTCCAGGTCGCCGCCGCCCATGGTCGTAAGCGCTTCAATGGGGATCAAGGCGAGCGCGCCGGTGACCTGGGCCGCATGCCCGGTTAACAGCCCGCGCTTGGCGTTGCCGATCATGAACGTGATGTCGGCAGTGACGCCGCCCGCTGAGCTCACGCCGGTGTCGGCGTCGATCCCGGAGGGCAGATCGACTGCCGCGACGCGAGCCCCGGCATGGTGGCGAAGCCATTCGATTTCCGCGGCCAGTGACAGGAGGGGTTCGCGCAGCGCCCCGGCGGAGCCACTGCCCAGCAGGCCATCCAACAAAACCAGCGGACCCTCCGAATCCCGCCAGGCAGGCGCTTGTTCGAGGGGGGCGGCGAGGCCGAGTTGCTGCCACTTGCGGCGGGTCAACGGCGCGCAATCCTCAAGTCCAAAGGCATTCCTGGTCGCAATCTGCCAGCCGAATTCATCGCGCATCACCCGCAGCGCGACGAGCGAGTCTCCGGCATTGTGACCTTTGCCAAGATAGGCAACGATGGTGCCCGGGGTCGGAAAAAACCGTCCCAAGGCGCGCCCCAAGCGCTCGCCTGCGAGATCCAGCAGCCGCTCCTCAGTCCAGCCATCGGCCAGTGCGGCGGCTTCCGCGGCTAGCATTTCCGAGAGCGTGACGGTGGCCATGC
Organism: Verrucomicrobiota bacterium; assembly: GCA_037142115.1. GTDB lineage: Bacteria > Verrucomicrobiota > Verrucomicrobiia > Verrucomicrobiales > Akkermansiaceae > Luteolibacter. The sequence goes on from JBAXBG010000039.1 coordinate 15,724, forward strand.
GGGCACTCTATCCGGTTTGAGGATCGCCCGCAGCCTGAAAAATCACGTCGGGTCAATAGCTGCGGCGGTAGCTCTGAATCCCCTCGGCCACGCCACGGGCGATCGCCTCGCGGAACCCGCCCGACTTCATGCGGTCGCGCTCGGATTCGTTGCTGACAAATCCGCCCTCCACCAGGATTGCTGGCAGCGTGGAATTGCGCAGCACATAAAACCGCGCGAATTTCGAACTGCGATCGACCGTGTGGGTGCGGCTGACCAAGCTGCTCTGAACATACTGGGCGAGGCGCTGCCCCTCGCTGCTGTAGTAGTAGGTTTCGAGGCCGCAGACATCCTGCTTCCAAGTGTAGTTGAAATGGATGCAGACGAAGATCGCATCCTTATACGAATTGCCGATGCGGACGCGCTCGGGCAGGGTGATGAAATAGTCACTGCGGCGGGTCATCACCGTTTGATAACCCATATTTTTCAGGTTGGTTTCCAGGCGCGTGGCGGTGTCGAGCGCCAGATGTTTTTCATAAACCTGGCCCCATTGGCCGCCATGATCCTGTCCGCCGTGCCCGGGGTCGATCACCACCGTCCGGAAACTCGCGGCGTCTGCCGGCGTGCCGAGAACACAAGCGATCCCCAAGGCGCAAATTTGAATGATGGTTTTCATGGGCAGTGGCTGGGTTGCAAAACAATTAGGATGTATTGATATTTTAAAAATTTGTAAAGGGAATTCGGTGCGGGAGGGAATTTTTATGGGCGGGTGGTCAATAGGTCATGGCGGGACGATCCGAGGCCTTGCGGGTTTTGGCGCGTTGTTCGGCGGCGGCTTTGGGGTCGTAGAGGATGCTGTTGGTGACGCGCACGCTGCCGTCGCTAAAGGACAGCAATTGGGGGTCGCCGACCGGGCCGCGTTGGTGGATGTCGCGTTCGGCGAGTTTGCCGTCGGTATCGACCACGCAGTGGACCCACATCGTGGGGGTATTCAAAAACATCACGTGCATGCGCTGTTGGCGGTCGACGGTGGCCGCGGGCTTGCGCAGCATCAGGCAATCGCCGAGCAGGAAGGTGCGGATGAATTGTCCGGTAGTGCCATCGACGATCTGGGCGTAGATCTGGGATTTGGAATCTCCGGAGAAATTCAGCAGGCGGAATTCGCGGGTACGATTCGAGCTGCCGGGGATGCCGACTTTTTGGGACCAATAGAGCCGGCCCTGGCTTTGGTTGAAGAACACGCGGTTGGTCGAAGTGCCTTCGGTGTTGTCACCTGGCAAGCGGATCAGTGCAGCCACCGAGAAGTTGCCGGGTTCGGAGAGCTGGAAATACCGCGACAGGTCGACCTCCCGGGCCAGCGATTGGCCGGCGGCGATTTTCATCGGCCCGAAGATCGTGTCGCTCTTGCCGGATACCGGGTTGCCATTGCCATTTTTGACGATGAAATCCAACCACTGGAAACGACCGTCGCTCTGGAACACGAGCTCCTTGCCGGCGTGGTTGGTGATGGAAACGACCGCCATGACCGGCTCGCCCGCCAAGTGCTGGTTCTTGGCGATCCTCAGCGAAGCGGAGAGTTGGGCTTGGGCGCTACCCGCGCCAACCAGCACCGCGGCGAGAAATTTCAAACTCCAGTGGATCATGGCCCCAGATCACTAAACCAGCACTGGCCTGCCGTCAACATAAGGAAGTAACGGCGGTTTTGGAGGGATCGTGTGCTGAAAAGGACAACCCAACAGGCGGAAACGGCCTTATTAGCAGTGATTGAACTGATTTTTCACTGAGTTCACTCAACGAATCAAATCAGGATATCAGTGGATTGGGTCATCTTTTAGGTGAGTGGGTTTGACTCCATCAATGATTCCCAATCCGTAAAATCAGTGGTTCATTTCCCCTTGCAGGTCGGACGCTTGTTCCAGGCGGCCGATCCCGGGCAATGCGGGCGATTTCGTCGGAGCGGGCGGGCTTGCGGTTTTTTTCAATTTCCTGCCACTGGTGGATTGACAACCGGCGTGCGGAGCCTAGAGTGCGCGCCCCGAGCCGCCCAGCGGACGGACTTTCAACCTTTATTGAGGCCCAAGCCATGAGCAAACGCACCTATCAGCCGTCCAAGCGCACCCGCAAAAACCAATTTGGCTTCCGTGCCCGCATGGCCACCAAAGCAGGTCGTGATCTGCTGCGCCGCCGCCGCCAAAAAGGCCGCAAGCGCTTGGTTCCCAAGGGCGTGGAGATTCCCTTCAAGCGCCACACCACGCAGCACGGCTCCTGAGTTTTCGCGCCCACGCCGCTACGGGTGCCCCATGCATCCCCGCCATGCGACTCCCGCGGAAATACAGTATGACAAGCCGCGCGGATTTTGCCCGCGTGAAAACCACCGGCCAGGCCAAGGCCGGCCGCTGGGTCATCCTCAGCACGCTGGCCGAACCCACGCTGGGCACCCTGCGCACCGGCTTCATCACCACCAAACGCAGCGGCAAGGCCCACGACCGGACCCTGCTGCGCCGCCGGTTCCGGGCGCTGGTCCAGGCCCACGCCCCCGAATTCTGCGAGATCCATCGCTTCCTGGTGACCATCGCCCGGCCCGGGGCGGCCCAAGCGACCTTTGCCGAGCTGGAAGCCGACTGGCTCCGGCAGGCCCGCCGCCTCGGACTTTTCCCCCGCCCCGCCTCCCCACCGTGATCACCCGCCTCCTCAGTGCCGCCATTCGCGGGGTGATCCTCTTCTATCAGCGGATCCTCGGGCCGATGCTGAAAGTCGCGGCCGGCCCCGCCGCCGGCTGCCGCTTCACCCCTACTTGTTCGCACTATTTCCTGCAAGCCGTGGAACTCCACGGCCCGGGCCGCGGGTCGTGGCAGGGAATTTGTCGGATTTTCCGCTGTCATCCCTGGGGTGGCAGTGGTTATGACCCCGTCCAGCCACCGCGCGCCGCGGGCTCCAAGCGACCCGCCCGCTCCCGCCACGGCGACCCACCCTTTGCCTAACACTTCCCACCTCCGCCATGTACGATCGTAAAACCTGGGCCGTCCTCGCCCTGTGCGGCTCCCTGCTCGCCGTCAACCTCTACTATCAGGGTAAGGACAAACAGCTTCAGACCGAGAAGGCCGCCCGCGAGGAGGCCCTGCAAAAGACCAGCGCGCCCGCGCCGGGCCAGGTGCGGCAACCCGCCGCCGAACTCACCGTCGAGCCAGCGCCCCCGTCGACCGAGGAGGAGCTCGTCATCCTCGAGAACGACAAGATGGTCTTCACCTTTTCGAACATCGGCGGCGGGATCAAGTTCGCCGAATTCCACAACGAGTTCGATGTCGGCAGCAAGACCAGCCGGGTGAAAATCAACAGCCATGGCCCGGGCCAGATCGGCGGCCTGGCCGGCGTCGGCGAGGTGCGCGACAACATCCCCTATACCTACAAGCCCGAGCAGTCCGTCGCCGGCAAAAAGGCCGTTTACGTCGCCAAGCTGCCCTCGGGTCTAATCGCCAAGAAGACCTACGCCCTGATCGAGAGCAAGGATCCCGGCGCGCCCTATCTGCTCGACTTCGACCTTGAGCTCGAAAATGCCGCGCCCGCCGCCCTCAACCTCAGCCAGTGGAGCATCTTCCTCGGCGAGGCGGCGCCGCTCTATCAGGCGGAAGTCGGCCAGCAAACCGGATTCTTCTGGCGCGTCGATGGCGGGATCAACTTCAAGGACGGCAGTTCCTTCAAAGGAGGCATGTTCGGTGCCGCCAAATCCATCGCCACCAGCCCGGAGGGCGAGAAAATCCAGTATGCCGGGGTGACCGACCAGTTTTTCGCCACCGTGCTGCGGCCGATCGAGCCGGCGGCGACCTCGGTGTGGGCGACGGCCGCGCAGGTCAACCTGCCCAATGGCACCCGCGCGGTGACGGCCGTGCGCGCCGGCTTGCACCTGCCCGCGGCCACCCTCAACCCGGCCGAACTCAAGAAGTTCAGCTACCGGATCTTCATCGGCCCCAAACACAACGCGCTGCTGCGCAAAATGGACGCCTCGTGGGGCGAAGGCTGGGGCGATGTGATGCAATACGGCTGGTTCGGCATCGTGTCGCGCTCGCTCAACGCCCTGCTCAACTGGTATCACAGCGCGCTGAGCCATGTCGCCAAAAAATGGTCGTGGGGACTGGCCATCATCCTGCTGACCATCACCGTGCGGATCTTCATCTGGCCGCTGCACGCCAAGTCCACCCACACCATGAAGCGGATGAGCAAGCTTCAGCCGGAGATGGCCAAGATCAAGGAGAAGTATGCCGACGATCCGAACAAGATCAACACCGAGACGATGGGCCTCTATCGGAAATACGGCATCAACCCGCTCGGCGGATGCCTGCCGATGTTCATCCAGATCCCGATTTTCTTCGGGTTCTATCGGATGTTGCAATATGCCGTCGAGCTGCGCGGCCAGAGTTTCCTGTGGGTGCATGACCTCTCGCAGCCGGACACCTTCGCGTATATCTCGGGCGTGCCGATCAACTTCCTGCCGGTGGTGATGGCCATCAGCAGCTTCCTGCAAATCCGCATGACGCCCAAGACCGGCGACGCGATGCAGCAGAAGATCATCATGTTCATGCCGTTCATGTTCTTCTTCTTCTGTTATAACTTCGCCTCCGCCCTCGCCCTGTATTGGACGACCCAGAACATCTTCTCCATCGGCCAGACCTGGCTGATGAGCAAGGTGCCCGAACCGGAACTCAAGCCGGTCAAGGGCGGCGGCCGGTCGTGGGTCCAACGCATGGCCGACCGCCAGGCCGAATACCAAAAAACCCGCCAGCAAGGCACCACTCCCGGGGCCGCCCGCGACGTCACCCCGGACAGCAAGAAAAAGCGGCCGCCGCGCACCGGCGGTTGAGCGTCCCCAGTCACTTCAGTGCTGGGCTACGAACTGGGTGATTCAGAGTCCGCCTGAAGGCGGGACTACTTACGCTGGAAGCAACGTGACTTGGGG
>JBAXBG010000040.1:0-20632 GCA_037142115.1 Verrucomicrobiota bacterium
CCCGGTGTGAGCAATTCCACTTTTCCTCATACTTGGTCCACCACCTGCTATCCACCACCCCATGCCAAAAGCCGAGCCAACTGAGAGTTTGCGCCGGGTGACCATCTCGATGCCCGAGGGCACGTTCCAGGTGCTCGACCGGATGGTCACCGAGCGCGGCTTCGACAGCCGCTCGCAGGCGATAGCGGAAATGATCCACCAGCAGGGAGCCGAGCACCTCGGCAAAATCGGCACCCAGGTCATGGCCGGCACGCTCACCATGACCTACGACGAATCCAAGAGCTCGCTGCTGCGCGACCTCTCGCGCGTCTGCCGCGAGCACATCACCGAGGTGATTTCCTCACAGCATATTCTGCTGGAGGACGACCATGTACTCGAAGTGCTGCTGATGCAGGGGCCGGCCAACACGCTGCGCCAGATCGCCAACGAACTGGTCACCTGCAAGGGCGTCAAGAGCACCCACCTCGCCCTCACCCCGCACCTGCTACCGCCGCTCCACGGCGCCAGAAACCCCGCGTCCGCCCGCTAACCAACGCCTCTATCATGTCCCTCATCTTCGAAAAAGAACTGCTCGGTGCCGGGATGTGGTCCGGCGTGATCTCGCGCGGCAAGCGCCTGCGCCTCACCGACCTCGACGGCGGCGCCAACGTCGGCATGCTGCTCTACAACGCGCTGGAACGCCACGAGCGCTACAACATGCCCGACACGCTCAAGAGCCAGCACATCTTCTATCTGCGCGCGCCGTATTGCCTGCACTCCGACATGGGTCGTCTGTTGGCTTCGCTGACTCTGGATTCCGTCGGCTGGCACGACGCCGTCTGCGGCCACTCGGATGCCGCGCGGGTGCTGGCCAAGTACGGGCCTAACGACTATCAGCAAGCCCGCAACGACTGGCACCGCAACGGCCGCGATTGCTTCCTCATCGAGCTGGCCAAGTGGGGGCTGGGCAAACGCGACCTGGTTCCCAACCTGAACTTCTTCAGCAAGGTGGTGGCCGACGACGACGGCCGCCTGAGTTATGTGGCCGGCAACTCGCGGCCCGGCGACCTGCTCGAGCTGCGCCTCGAGATGGACACGCTCGTCGTGCTCAACACCTGCCAGCACCCGCTGGATCCCGATCCGGTCTATCGGCAGCACCGCGTCCGGCTGGAAGTTCTCGCCGGCGCCGCGCCCGCCGCGGACGACCCGTCGCTGTCCGTCCGCCCGGAAAACCTCCGCGCCTGGGAGAACAACCAAACCTACCACGCCCTGCGCTTCTAACTGCCATGACCGCCAGCCCGTTCCCGCCCGAATCCGCCGTGTTCCGCCATGTCATCCCCGCCGGCGACTGGTGGGGTCACGAAATCAAACACGGCCAGACCCTGCGCATCCTCGACCTGGAGGGCAACCAGGCCGCCGACACGCTGTTCTTCAACGCGGCCGATCCGACCGACCGCTACAGCGCCGACCGCACCATCCAGCAGCAGGCCGCGCTCTATCTGACCACCGGCACCCGGCTCATGAGCACCGCCGGCCGCGTCCTGCTCACCCTCACCGCCGACACCTGCGGCCGTCACGACACCCTCGGCGGCGCCTGCTCGCGCGAAAGCAACACCATGCGCTACGCCCATGACAAGGAGTGCATGCACGCCTGCCGCGACAGCTTCATCCGCGCCGCCCAGGAATGGAACGTCGAGCTCGGCAAGCGCGACATCACCTGCAACATCAACTTCTTCATGAACGTGCCGGTCACCCCGGACGGCCGGCTCAGTTTCGCCGACGGCGTCTCGGCGCCCGGGCGCTACGTGGAGATGCGCGCCGAGATGGACGTCGTCTGCCTGATATCCAACTGCCCGCAACTCAACAATCCCTGCAACGGCTGGAACCCGACACCGGTCGAGGTGTTGATCTTCGAACGGCCCTCCGCCCCATGAAAATCCTCATTGCCAACCGCGGCGAGATCGCCGCCCGCGCGATCCGCACCTTCCAGCGGCTCGGCTATCAGAGCATCGCCGTCTATTCCGATCCCGACTACGCGTCACCCCACGTCGATCTGGCGGATGAGGCGCACCGGCTGGGCCCCGGGCCGGTGGCCGAGAGCTACCTGCTCCAGGACCAGCTGCTGGAAATCGCCCGGTCCTCGGGTGCCGGAGCGGTCTTTCCGGGCTACGGCCTGTTGAGCGAAAACAGCGATTTCGCCCGCAAGTGCGAGCAGGCCGGCGTGAAGTGGTTGGGCCCCACGCCGGAGCAACTCGTCGCCTTCGGCCTCAAGCACCAAGCCCGCCGCCTGGCCAGTGAGGCGGGCGTGCCGTTGGTTCCCGGCACCGGCCTGCTGGCGGACGCCGCCGCCGCGGTCGCCGCCGCCCGAGACCTCGGCTATCCGGTGATGCTCAAGAGCAGCGCCGGCGGCGGCGGCATCGGCATGCAGGTCTGCCGCGACGAGGAGGAACTGCGCCGCGGGTTTGCCACCGTGGTCCGCCTGAGCGAGCGCAGTTTCGGTTCGGGCAGCGTGTTTCTCGAGCGCTTCATCGAGCGCGGCCGCCATGTGGAAGTGCAGATCTTCGGCGACGGCCGCGGCCGGGTGCTGGCGCTGGGCGAGCGCGATTGCTCGGTGCAGCGCCGCAACCAGAAGGTGATGGAGGAAACCCCGGCGCCCGGACTCACGGATGAAACCCGCGCCGCGCTGCACGCCGCCGCGGTGACCCTCGGCGCGAGCGTGAACTACCGCTCCGCGGGCACCGTCGAGTTCCTCTACGACGCGGAGCGCGGCGACTTCTTCTTCCTCGAAGTCAACACCCGCCTGCAAGTCGAGCACGGCGTGACCGAGTTGGTGACGGGCATCGACCTGGTCGAGTGGATGGCGCGCCTCGCCTTGGATGAGAATTGGCGGATGCCCGCCAGCGCGCCGGCCGCCACCGGCTGCGCGATCCAGGCCCGGGTCTACGCCGAGGACCCTAACCATAACTTCCGCCCGAGCTGCGGACTGCTCACCGAGGTGGCGTTTCCCGCGTGGACCCGCTGTGACGGGTGGGTGGTCGCGGGATCCGAGGTCAGCCCGCACTACGACCCGCTGCTGGCCAAGGTGATGGTCCACGCGCCCGACCGCCAGGCCGCCGTCGCCAAACTCGCGCAAGCACTCGAAGAAACCAAGATCTCCGGCATCGAGACCAACCTGCGCTACCTTCGCGGCATCGTGCGGTGGGCGCCGTATCTGGCAGGCGGGGTCGCCATGCGCGACATGGCGGGGTTCATCTATCGACCTAACACCATCGACGTGGTCGTCGCCGGCACCATGACCACCGTCCAGGACTGGCCGGGGCGGGTCGGTTACTGGGAGGTGGGCGTGCCGCCGTCCGGCCCGTTCGACTCGCTCTCGTTGCGCCTGGCCAACACCCTGGTCGGCAATCCGGAGGGCGCGCCCGGGCTGGAAATCACCGTGGCCGGTCCGACGCTGCGCTTCAACACCGCCACCACCATCGCCCTGGTCGGTGCCCACGCCCAGATGTTGAAAAACAATGAACCCGCGGCCATGAACCAGCCGCTGGCCATTCAAGCCGGCGATGTGGTTCGAATCGGCCGGTGCGAGGCCGCCGGCGCGCGCGCCTATCTGGCGGTTGCAGGTGGCATCGAGTCCCCGCTCTACCTTGGCAGCGCCGCCACGTTCACGCTGGGGAAATTCGGCGGGCCGTTTGCGCGGGCGCTGCTGCCCGGCGACGTGCTGGGAATCGAGCTTGCGGCCACTCCTTCCACGCCGGCATGGACGAGACGTCCACGCTCCTTACCGATTGGTCACGACTGGCGCATCGGCGTGCTCTACGGGCCGCACGGCGCCCCGGATTTTTTCCTCGAGGACGACATCGACACGTTTTTCGCCACCCGCTGGGAAGTCCACTACAATTCCGCGAGAACGGGCGTCCGCCTGATCGGCCCGAAACCCGGGTGGGCGCGCGCCGATGGCGGCGAAGCCGGGCTGCATCCCTCGAACCTGCACGACAATGCCTACGCCATCGGCGCGGTGGATTTCACCGGCGACATGCCGGTCATTCTCGGGCCGGACGGACCGAGCCTGGGCGGGTTCGTCTGCCCGGTGGTGGTGGTGGACGCGGAGTTGTGGAAACTCGGTCAACTCCGCCCGGGCGACCGCATTGTGTTTGTGCCCGTCGATGAAGCCTGGGCGCGCGACCGCCAACTCGAGGTCAGTGCCTTGATTGCCGGAGAACTGCCGGTCCTGGCCGACCCGCTGGATTGCGGACGCGGCTCGTGCTTCATCGACGCGTTCGGCGACGGTGACGAGGCGGTGGTGGTGAGGCGGGCGGGCGACCGGTATTTGCTGATGGAATTCGGTCCGCACCATTTGGATTTAAAGTTGCGCTTCAAGGTCCACGTCGTCCATGAATGGCTCAAGGCGCAGGCCATCCCTGGCATCCTCGATCTCACCCCCGGGATCCGCTCGTTGCAGGTCCACTTCGATCCCGGCGTGATCGGCCGCGCCGGATTGTGGGATCAAATCCGCGCCGGCATCCTCGCTCTGCCGCCGCTCGACCAAATCGAAGTGCCCACCCGCATCGTCCACCTGCCGCTGAGTTGGGACGACCCTAGCACCCAGGACGCGATCCGCCGCTACATCCAGAGCGTGCGCCCGGACGCGCCGTGGTGCCCGAGCAACCTCGAGTTCATCCGCCGGATCAACGGCCTGCCCGCCATCGACTCGGTCTATCAAAAGTTTTTCGCCGCCTCGTATCTGGTGATGGGGCTGGGCGACGTCTATCTGGGCGCGCCGGTGGCCACGCCGCTCGACCCGCGCCACCGGATGGTGACCACCAAATACAACCCGGCGCGCACCTGGACGCCGGAAAATGCCGTGGGCATCGGCGGGGCCTACCTGTGCATCTACGGCATGGAAGGACCCGGCGGCTATCAGTTCACCGGCCGCACGATTCCGGTGTGGAACCGCTGGCGCAAGACCGCCGATTTCCAGAACCCCTGGCTGCTGCGCTTCTTCGACCAGCTGCGGTTCTATCCGGTCAGCGCGGAGGAACTGCTGCGCCTGCGCGACGACGTGCCGCTCGGCCGCCACCCACTTGAGATCGAGGAGCAGGTTTTCCGCTTCGCCGACTACGAGGCGTTTCTCGCGACCCACGCGGTGGAGATCGCCGCATTCCGCGCCACCCAGCAGAGCGCGTTCCTGGCCGAGCGCGGGCGCTGGGAAGCCGCCGGGCTGGCCATGGACGCCCCGGCCGAGGAGGCACCCGTCGAGGACGCGGTGCTCATCCCGGAGGGTTGCCACACGCTCGACAGCCCGGTGACCGGCAGCATCTGGAAAATCGAGGCGGCTGCCGGATGCCGCCTCACCGCCGGCAGTGCGGTGCTGGTGCTCGAGGCGATGAAGATGGAAATCACCCTGGAGGCGCAAGGCACCATCGAAATCGTCGAGATGCTGGTAGTCGCCGGCGCCAGCGTGAAGGCCGGGCAAGCCCTGGCAGTAGCCAAATATCTCCAACCATGACGATCCACGAACTCCAACAACGCTACGCTTCCGGAGACACGCCATCCCAAGTGATCGGCGAACTCCTGGGGAAAATCCGCGCCTGGAACGATCCCGCCCTGTTCATCCACCTGCCGGAACCGGCCGAACTGCTGGCGCTGGCGGCGGCGATGGAGGCCATGCCGCGCGACCTGCCGCTGTGGGGGATTCCGTTCGTCGTCAAAGACAACATCGACGTCGCCGGCTGGCCAACCACCGCCGGCTGCCCGGATTACGCCTACACCCCGCTACACGATGCCGAGGTCGTGCGGTTGCTGCGGGCCGCTGGCGCCATTCCCCTCGGCAAAACCAACCTCGACCAGTTTGCCACCGGCCTGGTCGGCACCCGCTCGCCCTACGGCGTGCCGCGCAATGCCCATGCTCCGGAGTTTTTGCCAGGCGGCTCGAGCTCGGGCAGCGCCTCGGCGGTGGCCGCCGGCCTGTGCGCGTTTGGCTTAGGCACCGACACCGCCGGCTCCGGGCGCGTGCCTGCCGCCTTCCAGGAACTCATTGGCTGGAAACCCACCCGCGGCCTGCTCAGCAACCGCGGTCTAGTCCCGGCCTGCCGGTCGCTCGATTGCATCTCGGTGTTGGCCACCACCGTGGCCGATGCCGCGGCCGTTGCCGCGGTGGTGGCGGAATTCGACATCCTCGATGCGTTTTCACGGCAAGTGGCGCAGACTGGCACGCTCGGCGCCAGTTTCCGCTTCGGGGTGCCGCGCGCGCTGGATTTCGCAGGAGATCCCGACACGCCGGCGCTGTTCGCCGCAGCGGTTGACCAGCTGATCGCCTGCGGTGGCACTCCGGTGGAGATCGATCTCGCGCCCTTCACTGAAGCTGCAAAACTCCTCTATGAAGGGCCGTGGGTGGCCGAACGCTGGGCCGCCGTCGGCGACTTCGTGGCGCAACATCCTGACGCCGTGTTCCCGGTCACCCGGCAAATCCTCGAAGCCTCCCGCGGCTGGGACGCCACCGCCACCTTCCGCGCCCACTACCAACTCCGCGAGTTCACCCGCCTGGCCGATGCCGTGTGGCAGCAAATCGACGTCCTCCTGCTGCCAACCACCCCGCGCCTTTTCACCGTCGCGGAAAACCTCGCCGAGCCATTCGCCACCAACGCCGTGCTCGGGCGTTACACCAATTTCATGAATCTGCTGGATCTGGCCGCCGTGGCACTGCCCGCCGGCCGCGCCCGAGCCGGCCGCGCACCTTGGGGGATCACCCTGGCCGCTCCCTCCGGCTGGGATCAGGCGCTGCTGCGCCTCGCCTCGCGCTTCGCCGGCGAGACCCCGGCCTCCGCCAGGATCCCGTCGGCCGCTACCCGCATTCCGGTGGCGGTCTGCGGCGCCCACCTGCATGGCCTCGCCCTTCACTGGCAGCTGGCGGATCGCGGCGCGACCCTGCGCTCAACCACCACCACCGCACCGGTCTATCGACTCTACGCCATGCCTCCGAGCGGCAGCATTCCACCGCGCCCCGCGTTGATCCATGTCGCCGATGGTGGCGCCGCCATTGAGGTCGAAGTCTGGGATCTCGATCCCGCCGCCTTCGGCGACTTCGTCGCCAAAATCCCCGCTCCCCTCGGCATCGGCAAAGTCACCCTCGCCAGCGGCGAGCAGGTCCCCGGCTTCATTGCCGAACCTCGCGCCGCCGCTGACGCGCTCGAAATCACCTCCTACGGCGGCTGGCGCGCCTGGCTCGCTGCCGCATCCGGCGCGGAACCCAACCCGACTCCGCCACTCAAACCGTGACGCGCTCGACCTAAGGAAGATTGACTTGCCGGAATGAGGCGCCGGGGCTACACCATCGACATTCCCATGTCCTCCAAGACCCTGTTTGAAAAAATCTGTGACAAGGAGATCCCGGCAGTGCTGGTCCATGAGGATGAGCACTGCGTGGCCTTCCGCGATATCGCACCGCAAGCACCGCTACACATCCTGATTGTCCCGCGCAAGGCGGTGCCGCGCATCGGCTTGGCCGAACCAGACGATCAGGCCCTGCTCGGCCACCTCTTGTTGACTGCGGCGGCGGTGGCACGCCGTGAAGGTGTGGCGGATTCCGGCTACCGGATCGTGATCAACCACGGCCCGGATGGCGGCGAAGCGGTGCCGCACCTGCACCTGCACTTGTTGGGCGGGCGGCCGCTGGCATGGCCGCCCGGTTGATCCGCCGGCTCAGTCCTTGGTGTGGAGGAAGCCCAGCACTTCGACTTTCACCAGCGCCGTGCCGAAGTGGCGGAAGCCGAGACGTTCCGCACAGCCGATGGTCAAGTCAATGATCCGCCCGCCGATATACGGTCCGCGGTCGGTGATGGTCACAATCTCTGATTTGCCGTTGGTTTCGTTGGTCACGCGCACCTGCGTGCCCATCGGCAGCGTCTTGTGGGCCGCCGTGGCCGCGTCATTGGTCAGGCGCCGACCGCTGGCGGTGCGGGTGCCGGAATTGCTCCCGATCGAATACCACGATGCCTTGCCATGCTGCACCGACTGCACCGGGAAGGTGGCTTGGTTGAGGGCTTGGGATTTCGCGCTGCCGGTGGTGGCACAACTGGGAAGCATAAGGACGCCGGCGATTGCCAGGGCCGCGGATTTGAAGTTCCGGGTCAGGTTCATCGTGTTAAGTCGGTTTGGGTCCCGTGGGAAGCCGTGGTGCTTCGACGCGAGGCGGCAAGTCATAAGGGACTCGAAATGAAGAATCAAGAACAAAATGCCTAACACCAACCCACGGCCAAACCCCCAATTCCCAACGCAAACCCGGCAAGTAGTTCGCAAACCTTAACTACTTTCGGGACCATGGACGAAGCGCGCCGCGCCGAGCCACCCGAGCGGTTGACGGCTCGGATTCAGCGGTCGGCGGCGAGCCAATTCGAGCGGGTGAGGTGCCAGGTGTCGTGTTCCAACTGCCAGCGAAAGGTCACTTCGTAGTGACCCTCGACGGGGCGCGAGCCGGGCAGTTCGACCAGGGCCTCGATCGCAAACGCGACATCCGCCTGATCGCCGTCGATGGTCACCGAGTGAAATTTTTCCAGGTTGAAGTGGGATTGTTTGGCTTGTTCGCACAGCCAGGAGAATGCGGATTCGATCTCGGACCGGTCAAAGGTGCCATTGGCACCCGGCAGGGTGGGCGTGTCGAGTTGCACCGAGGAAGCCAGCAGGGCGTTGAGGGCATACACACCCAATTGCCGAGCGGACCGGCCAGTGCCGGGCTCCAGCGTGAGGGTGTGGAGAATCTGGCTGGTGTGGCGCTTGAGAACCTGAGTGGGCAACCACCACCAGTAAATGAAGGATCCGAGCAGCGCGAGAATCAAGGCGGTGAGGGCGAGACGTTTCATGAAGCGGGAGGGGCTTGGCCGGGGTCGTAAAATATCCGGATATCGGCCTTGTCGGTGCCGAGGAGTTGTTGGGCCCGCTTGAGGGCCCCGCGGGTCGAGAGATTCGGGTTGCGCGGGTTGCTCAAAAACAAATTGCTTTCGCCCGCCTTGCGGTCGCAGCCGGCCTGCAAGGTGAAGAGCACTCCGGATTTCTTCAGCACGCGGTAAACCTCGCGCGACGCGCCGGAGATGATCAGGTGCAGACCCTTGGCGCGCATGAATTCAATCAAGTCCTCAAGCGCCAGCACGCTGGTGGCATCCAAATGGCGGGCATTCTTGAGGCGCAGGATGATCACTTGGATCGCCGGATCGGAAACCGTGCGCTGGATCTGGGTCCGGAACAACTCGGCCGCGCCGAAAAACAAGTCGCCCTCGACGTGCACAATCGAAATCGCGGGAATCGGCCGCTTGCGCTTTTCGCCCATCTCGCGCAACTCGCCCGCGTCGCTGAACTCATATTCGACGAGGTGCGGGCGACTGGCCTTGCGCAGAAACAAGGAAATCGACACCGCCACGCCGATGAAAATCGCCACATGCAAGGGGGCCAGCAGGGTGGAGATGAAGGTGGTGCTCAGCACCACCGCATCATCATTGGTCGAGCGCAGGCAAATCCGGATGTTGCGCAGATTAAACAACGAGAACGACAACGCGATCACCAGCGCCGCCAACGCCGGCTTGGGAATGAAATCAATCAACGGCACCCCCCACCCCGCCGACGCGGCAATCAAAATCGCAAACCCCAGACTGAAAACTCCAGAAAAAAACGAGGCAAAACGGGTGCGGGCCCCGGATTCAAAGTTGAGCGCCGAGCGGGTAAGTGACCCGGACGCCGGCATGCCCCCGGCAATGGCACTCGCCAGGTTGGCCATCCCCACCGAAAACATGTCCTGGTTCACATCCGCGTGATCGCCGGAGCGCGACGCCAGCGACTTGGCCATCAGCGTGTTTTCCAAGGACGCGAGAAAGGCGATGGCCAGCGCCACCCCCAGCAAGGCCGAGATGTCATTGAAGATGCCCTCGCGCAACAGGTGCGGCCAATGCGGCATCAACTCGCCAAACCCGAACGTCGCATAGGTGGCCACCGCTTGAAACGGTGCCACCCGATACCGGATCAGCGAACCGAACAGCGCCGACACCAGCACCAGCGTGAACGCAAACCCCGGCCAACTGGGCCGCCATTTCCGCACGCCACCGTAAATGGCCAGAGTCGCCCCGCCGATCCAGAGCGACACCCAATCGGCATGCGGCAGCGCCTTCACCAAACCCAGGATCAAGCCGACGAACGAGGCCGCCGAATCCGGGTCGATCCTCGACCCCACCCCCAGCAGATGAGTCAACTGGTTGGTCAGGATCAGCACCGCCGCCCCCGACATGTAGCCAACCAACACACTGCGCGACACGAATTGCATCAGGTCGGCCACCCGCAGCAGCGACCCGAACGCCGCCATCAGCCCGACCATCAGCACCAACAACGGAACCAACTCGCTCCAGCGCCCGGCCAGCGCCGGATTGACCGAAAAAAAGCTGAATAACATGAAGGCCGTGGCGTTGGTGGGGCCCATGATGGTGTAGCGCGACGCCGAAAACAACGGCGCCACCATCGCCGCCACCGCCGTGCACAGCACCCCGTAAACCACCGGCAAGCCGGCAATGGCCGCGAAGGCGATCGCCTGGAACACCGCCAGCAAGGTGACATTGGCGGCGGCACGGGCATCATGGCGCAGCTTGTCCAGGTTGTAACGCTGCAGCGGCGCCACAAACGGCATCAGCGTGATGTGCTCCGAGGCGAAGTATCCCCGCACATCCCGGCTGGCCCGAATGAACTCCCGGAGAATTTTCAGCACCCGTGGCATGCTATTTGAAACGAGCCCGGTGAAACAGCCATGTGCCCAATAAAATGCAGACGACGTTCGGAGCCCACAGCATCGTCGTCACTCCCGCATCGGATTTGAACTGCTCGGCAATCAGCGAAACCAGGAAATACGCGGTGCCCAGCAGTAGGCTGAGGATGATGCCCGACGAGGTGTCGCGGCGGCGCGAGCCCAGCCCCAGCGGCACCGCAATGAACGCGAACGCCAGACAGGCCAGCGAGAACGAATAGCGCCTCATGATCTCGGTCCGGAGCTTGACCTTGCTGGCTTCCGTGAGCGTCGGGTTGGTGGCGATTTCCCTCCGGATCGCGTCGTTGGTCATGGCACTTGAGCGCATCCCCCGGGTGTTCGGATTCTTGAGGTCGATGAGCAGCGGCTCGGCCTTGCGTGCAAAGGCCATCTCAATGCGCCCGTCCGGCTTGTGCGTTTCAAAATACGCGTCTTCGAGCTTCACCCGCAACTGGCTGTGGACTTCATCCACCGCCAGGGCGGCGCGCGAGGCCTGGACGTAGGTCCGGTCCTCGTCGGCGGACCCCGGCAGTTGATAGAAATGGAACCCCTCGACCCATTCGCCCTGTTTCCCTTCAATGAGGACTTTCTGGATGTCGCTGCCATCCCCCTTGAGATTTCCCTGCACCACGCCGGGGCGCAACAGTGAGTCCGGGTCGCGCTTGGCCTGCTCGTAAATCAACTGCAGGGAGGTGGCCTTGGACCGCGGCACCACATTGGTGTTGAGCCACAGGCTGGCCAACGACAGGCCCGCGCCAATGACAAACACCGGCGCGGCGATCCGCACCAGACTCAAGCCTGCCACCCGGAAACCCGTGATCTCATGATCGGTGGACAAGCGACCGAACACCAGCAGCACCGCCGACAGGAACCCCCACGGCACCGTGTAAATCAGCGACATCGGCAGCACGCTCAGGGCGAAGCGCAGCACCAGCGCCAACGGCGCCTTCTGATCAACCAGCAGCGGCTGGATTTTCTGGAACAGGTTGCCCAGCACCAACACCAGCCCGAGGGTCACCACCGCATACAAGGTGCCTTGCAGCACCTGTTTGCCAATGTAGCGGTCTGAGATTCTCATGAAGTGGCCGCACGTTGCAGGAGTCCTCCGCCGCTGTCCAGACCAGAGCGCACGGACGATTCCCGCGCCTATCCAACGGGCGGCGCGGCGACCGGCCGGTCAGGACCTGGAATCCATATCCATTGGCGACCATCTGCGGTTTTCATTCTCTTTCCAGGCCCACTCATGCCCGGCCCGGCCCGCAAGCGGGGGTTTTTTCCGCCACGCGGCGGGATCTCTCTTGACAAGAGCGGCCCGATCCCGCAACTAACCCGCCCCGACCAAACGACGGAACCAACCAAACCAACCAAGAACATCGCATGCGTGGAGTGACTATGAAAAAAGGCGAGCCCGTGGATCGTGCTCTCAAACGCCTCAAAACCAAACTGGACGCCGAGGGCATCCTTGAAGAAATGCGCCGCCGCCGGGCATTTGAAACTCCCACCGAGCGTAAGCAGCGCAAACTCCGTTCTGCCTCCAAACGCAATAAAATCCGCTGGCGCTACACCAACGCCCCGGCCGCCGATCGCTCGCTGACTGCCGAGTAGTTTTCCAGGTTCCGCCAATCGGGAACTCAACGGGTGCCAAGCGGCACCCGTTTTTTTGTGCCTGGCGCGCTGGGAGGATTTAGCGTCCGCCACCGCCCTGGTCTCGTTACCGTAAACCTAAACGGGAAAATGGAATCAAGTAATTCGGCTTTTTTGACCACTGATTGCACTGATTTTACTGAAAGAATTGGATTTTCACTAACAGACATGGCGTTCGCCTTCCTAGGTGCGAGCGCATGACGCCGTAACTTATTCATCATCAGCACAATCACTGAAATCAGTGGCCTCATTTTTCTACCTAGGCTAAATGGCAAATCGATGGCCGCGCCCGGACGCGGCGGAGCGGGCCTGAAATCGCGCCCCGTGCCAAGATCAGGCTTGCTTCAAGGCGGCAAATTCCCGAAAAAACGCGGGCCCGCTACGAACTCGCATTTTCCACCCGCCCGGTTGGATCCCACCGCTCTGGAACTCACTTGCATGCCTCCAACCGATTCCTGTCCGCTCGCACCACCCGGGATGTCCATCCCCGGCGGGAGCGGACGCCCCACCTGGCTGCGGGACTTGACCGTGCTGGCGCTGGTGGCCGGACTGTGGTTCTGCGCGCTGCTGGGGTTGCGACCGCTGAGCAATCCCGATGAGGGACGCTACACCGAGATCCCGCGGGAAATGGCCGCCTCCGGCGATTTCGTGACCCCGCGCCTCGACGGGGTCAAATATTTCGAGAAGCCGCCGCTGGTCTACTGGCTGTCGGCCCTGACTTTCCGCCAGTTCGGGGTCAATGAATTCACCGCCCGCTTGTGGGGCGGGCTGTTTTCTCTCGCCGGGGTGCTGCTGACCTACTCCACCACCCGCGTCCTATATGGCCGCGCGGCCGGCATCTGGGCGGCGATCGTGCTGGCTACCACGTTGTTTTACTACGTGATGAGCCAGATCATTCTATTAGACATGGCGGTGGCCGTGACCATCAGCGGGGCGCTGTTCACGTTCATCCTGGCCATGCAGGAACCCCGCGGCCGAAGGCGACTGGGATTGTTTCTGGCGTTTTACGCCTTCATGGGCCTCGCGACCCTGTCCAAAGGGCTGATCGGCATCGCCCTTCCCGGCGCGGTGATCTTCTTGTGGGTCCTGCTGCTCAACCGGTGGCGGGCGCTGTGGCCGTTCTATCCGCTGCTGGGAACCGTCCTGCTGCTGGCGGTGGCCGCGCCGTGGCATGTGTATGCCGCCCGCGCCAACGCCGACTTCCTCAACTTCTACTTCGTCCACGAACATTGGCTGCGCTTCACCACCCGCATTCATGGCCGCTTCAAGCCGTGGTGGTTTTTCCTGCCAATCCTGCTCGTCGGCTTATTTCCGTGGGTATTCTTCGCCCGCCAAGTGCTGCGCGATGCGCTGGCCGGCGGCTGGGCGGCCCGCAAACAAAATGCCGAGAGCTGGTTTTTCCTGATCTGGGTGGTGTTCATCGTGGCGTTTTTCTCGAAATCCCAATCCAAGCTGGTGCCGTATATATTGCCGGTGTTTCCCGCGCTGGCGGTCTTGTTCGGGCGCACGCTGGCCGGCGTCTGGCAGGGCCGTCGCGCCAACCCGTTGCGGGGAGGCGCATGGGCCTACATCGCCACCTGCCTGCTGCTGCTGCTGGCCTTTTTCGTCGCGCCGCGGTTCTTCGGCGAGGACCTCAAGGACCAACCGGAACTTGCGGCCTATCTGCCAGTCTTGCAACTCACGCTGGGGGGGACGTTGCTTCTAGGCGCGGCGGCGGCGGCGCTCGGCCTGCGCCGCAACCACCCGCGGCTGATCCTCGGCGCGATGGCCCTGGCCGGCGCGGGCTTGCTGGTGGCATTGAACCTGGGCGGCTCATCCTTCGAGAAAACCTCCACCAAAAAAATCGCCCTGATCCTCAAACCGAGGCTCAAACCCGAGGACCGCGTCTATTGCCTCGGCTATTACGCCCAGGACTTGCCGGTCTATCTGAACCGGCTGGTCAGCCTGGTCGATAACCGCGGCGAACTGGATTTCGGCATCGCGGCCGAACCGGCGCTCACCGCGACCCGGTTTGTGGTCGGCGCGGAGTTTCCCAGCCACTGGGCGCGCCCGGGCACCGCCTACGCCGTGGTCCGCAAAAATTCCTACGCCGCGTGGTTTGCCAGCCACCACCTGCCCCACCGCGTGCTCGCCGACACCGGCCATTTCGTGCTGGTAGTCAACCACCCGGCCCCCACCCCGCCCTAACCGGACCTCCGCCATGCTGCCGTTCCTGCCGCTCACCCGCCCGACCCTCGATGAAGAAACCATCGCGGGGGTCGCCGAGGTCCTGCGTTCGGGGTGGATCACCTCGGGCCCCAAGGTCAAGGAATTCGAGACCCTGCTCTCGGCCCTGTTCGGCGGCCGGCCGGTGCGCGTGTTCAACTCCGGCACCGCGACCCTGGAAACCGCCCTGCGCCTCGCCGGCGTCGGCCCCGGCGACGAGGTGATCACCACCCCCCTGTCGTGGGTGGCGACCAGCAACGTGGTTCTAACCGTCGGGGCGCGCCCGGTGTTCGTCGATATCGACCCGCTGACCCGCAACCTCGACCTGGAGGCCGTCGCCGCCGCCATCACCCCGGCGACCAAGGCGATCCTGCCCGTCGACCTGGCCGGCCTGCCGGTGAACCGCGACCGGCTCTATGAGCTCGCCGCCCGCCATGACCTGCGCGTCATCGAGGACGCCGCCCAATCGCTGGGCAGCTCGTGGCGCGGCCGGCTCATCGGCTCGTTCGGCGACCTGGTGTCCTTCAGTTTCCATCCCAACAAGAACCTCACCTCCATCGAAGGTGGCTGCCTGGTGATGACCACCGAGAGCGACGCCACCCTCGCCGAGCAATACCGCCTGCAGGGCGTCGTGCGCTCCGGGGTCGACGGCATGGACGTCAAACTGCTGGGCGGCAAATTCAACCTCACCGATGTGGCGGCGCGGGTGGGCATCGGCCAACTCGCACATCTCGACGAGTTCACCGCCCGCCGCCGCGAACTCGCCCGCGAGTATGGCCGCCTGCTAGACCGGCCCGAAGTCCGCGCGCTCGGGCTGGGGCTGCCGGTGGCGGATTT
The DNA here is from genome assembly GCA_037142115.1 of Verrucomicrobiota bacterium. GTDB lineage: Bacteria > Verrucomicrobiota > Verrucomicrobiia > Verrucomicrobiales > Akkermansiaceae > Luteolibacter. The sequence goes on from JBAXBG010000040.1 coordinate 15,440, forward strand.
CGAGCAAAGCAACTGGCACATGTTCCAGGTGATGCTGCCGGCAGGCGGCGCGGCACCGAGCCGCGCGGAGGTCATGGCCCAATTGCACGCCGCGGGCATCGGCAGCGGGGTCCACTATCCGGCCATCCATTTGTTCACGTTGTATCGCGCCGCCGGCTGGAAGGACGGGGACTTCCCCCGCGCCGAGCACGCCGGGCGCAACATTCTAACCCTGCCGCTGTTCCCCACCATGACCTCCGCCGACGTGGGCCGGGTCGTCACCGCGCTCATCCGCATCCTGCAAGCCTCCAGCCCCGCATGACCGCCGCCTCCGCCACCATCAATCTATCCGTGGTCATCCCCGTGTATAACGAGGAGGGCAACCTGCCGGTGCTGTTCGCACGACTCTATCCGGTCCTCGACGCGCTCGGCCGCAGCTATGAAGTCATCTTCACCAACGACGGCAGCGCCGACCGGTCCGCCGACTTGCTCGCCGCCCAGCACGCCGCCCGCCCGGACGTCACGCGCGTCATCGAGTTCAATGCCAACTACGGCCAGCACATGGCCGTCATGGCCGCGCTCGAGCGGGTCCGCGGCGAGGTGATCGTCACCCTGGACGCCGACTTGCAGAATCCACCCGAGGAAATCCCCACCCTGCTGGCACAGACCGACGCCGGCTACGACTGCGTCGGCGGCGTGCGCCAGAACCGCCAGGACAGCTTCTTCCGCCGCCGGGTTTCACAATTGGTCAACTGGGTGCGCAGTCACATGACCCACATCCGCATGACCGATCAGGGGTGCATGTTGCGCGCCTACTCGCGCGGCGTGGTCGCCGGCATCGTCCAAAGCGGCGCGGTCAACACCTTCATCCCGGCCCTGGCCTACAGCCTTGCGCGCCGGCCGACCGAGGTTGCCGTCGCCCATGAGGAGCGCCACGCCGGCGCCTCCAACTACTCGGTCTATCAGCTCATCCGGCTCAACTTCGACCTCATCACCTATTTCACCACCGCGCCGCTCCAGCTGTTCACGATTTTCGCGATGCTCTGCTCGGCGTGTTCGCTGCTGCTGGTCATCGTGCTGGGCGCGCGGCGGCTCATCCTCGGCCCGGAAGTTGACGGACTCTTCACCCTGTTCGGGATCCTGTTTTTCCTCATCAGCGTCTGCATGATCGGCATCGGGCTGATTGGCGAATACATGGGCCGGACCTATCAGGTTGCGCGCCACGGCACCCGCTATCACGTCAGCCATATCCTCGAAACCCGCCCATGACGCCGCCGCCCCGCATTCTGTTTTTCGGTTACAGCGAGGTCGGCCATGCCTGCCTGGAGCTGCTGCTGGAGCGTGGCGACCACGTCATCGGCCTGATCACCCATGAGGACGCGCCCGATGAAACCATCTGGTTCAAAACCCCGGCCCTGGCCGCCCGCGAACACGCCATCCCGGTGCACACCCCGCAATCGGTCAACACCCCCGAATGGATCGAGAAAATCGCGGCGATGCAGCCCGACCTGATCCTGTCGGTCTATTACCGCCAGATGATCGGGCCGGAGATCCTGGCCATCCCCGCTCTCGGGGCATTCAACATGCACGGCTCGCTGCTGCCGAAATTCCGCGGCCGCGCCCCGATCAACTGGGCGGTGCTCCACGGAGCCCCGCGCATCGGCATGACCCTCCACCGGATGGTGCGCCGCCCCGATGCCGGTGCCATCGTCGATCAGGAAGGCGTGGATATTTCGCCGCAGGACACCGCCGAGCAGGCATTCCGCAAAGTCCTGCCCTGCGCCCGCACCGTGCTCGCCCGCCAAATCGACCACCTGCTGGCAGCCACCGCCACCGAAACCCCGCAGGACGAAGCCGAGGCCACCTATTTCGGCGGCCGCAAACCGGAAGATGGCCGCATCGACTGGTCGCGCCCGTCGCACGAGATTTTCAACCTGATCCGCGCCGTGACCGATCCCTATCCGGGTGCCTTCACCGAACTCGGCGGCGCGCGACTCATGGTCTGGTGGGCCCAACCCGCCCCCGGCCTGGCCGGCCCGCCCGGCGCAATCCTCTCGCTCGATCCGCTGGTGGTGGCCACCGGCGACGGCGCACTCCATCTCACGCGCGTCGAATGGCGCGGCGTTCCCATGCCCCCGCCCGCGGCGGGAGCCGTTTTCTAACACAATACTCCATGTCACACACCCCGCTCAAAGTTCTCATCCTCGGAGCCAACGGCTTCATCGGCAGCAGCCTGACCGAAACGATCCTCAACCAGAAAGACTGGGAGGTCTTCGGCATGGATGTGGGCGATCACAAGCTCACTCATCTGTTGGATAATGATCGCTTCACCTTCGTCGAAGGCGACATCACCATCAACCGCGAGTGGATCGAGTATCACATCAAGAAGTGCGACGTGGTCATCCCGCTGGTGGCCATCGCCAACCCCGCCCAGTATGTCATCCGGCCGCTCGACGTGTTCGAGCTGGATTTCGAGGCCAACCTCGACATCGTGCGCAAGTGCGTGAAATACAAGAAGCGCTTGGTGTTTCCCTCGACCTCGGAGGTTTACGGCATGTCCCCGGAGGACGAACTCAATGAAGCCACCAGCAACATGGTCTATGGCCCCATCGACAAACAACGCTGGATCTACGCCTCCTCCAAGCAGCTGCTGGACCGGGTGATCTATGCCTACGGCGTGCGCGACAATCTCGACTACACCTTGTTCCGGCCGTTCAACTGGATCGGGCCGATGCTCGACAACGTGATGGAACCCAAGGAAGGCAGCTCGCGGCTGTTCACCCAGTTCATCAGCAACGTGATCTTCCGCAAGCCGATCCAACTCGTCGACGGCGGCTCCCAGAGCCGCTCGTTCACCTTCATCGAAGACGGCGTGGATTGCCTGCTGCGCATCATCGAGAACCTGGACGGCGCGGCGTCACGCAAAATCTTCAACGTCGGCAATCCCAACAACAACGTCTCGGTCGCCAGCCTCGCGGAAATCATCATCGAGGCCTTCAAGGAATACCCGGAATACCGCGAACGCGCCGAACAGGCGCAGGTGGTCGTGGTCTCCTCGATGGAGTATTTCGGCCAATACTATCAGGACATCCACACCCGCGTGCCGTCGGTGGTCGCCGCCAGGGAAGCCCTCGGCTGGGAACCCAAGGTCGACCTGCGCACCGCCATCCGCCTGACCCTCGACTACCATCTCAAGCAGACCGACCACGACCTCACCGCCTAACTGCATGGTCATGGGCTTCACCGTCGCACTCAAGGTCGATGTCGACACCGAGCGCGGGACCCGCGAGGGCATCCCCGCGCTCACGTCGCTGCTCGCCTCCTATCAGGCCCCGGCGAGTTTCCTGTTCTCGCTGGGCCCCGACAACACCGGCAAGGCGATCCGCCGGGTGTTCCGCCCCGGCTTCTTCCAAAAAGTCAGCCGCACCAGCGTGGTCCAGGTCTATGGCATCCGCACCCTGCTCAATGGCACGCTGCTGCCCGCCCCGCACATCGGGTCGCGCCATGCCGACCTGATGCGCCGGGTGCGCGACGCCGGCTTCGAGTGCGGCATCCACTGCCATGACCATTTCCAGTGGCAGGACCATCTGTTCGGCATGTCGCTCGACCAGGTGCGCGGCGAGTTCGGCCAGGCCCGCGCCGAGTTCCGGCGCATCTTCGGCTGCGAGGCCGCCACCGCCGGCGCGCCCGGCTGGCAGGCCAGCGCTAACAGCCGCGAGGTTTACGACGAGGCCGGCTTGCTCTATTCGAGCGACACCCGCGGCGAATCGGCGTTCTTCCCGTCCATCGACGGCCGCGTGTTCCAAACGCTCGAGATCCCCAGCACCCTGCCCACCTTCGATGAGCTGCTAGGACGCCCGGAATATCCCGACGCCCAAATCGTCGCGCACTACACCCGCCTGCTGCGGGCGGACCGTCCCAACGTCCTGACCATCCACGCCGAGATCGAGGGCATGGCCAAGCGGCCGCTCTTCAGCCAACTCCTCGAGGCGTGGTCCAAACTCGGCGTCCGCTTCGTCCGCATGGACGAGCTCGCGCGCCAACTCCTCGCCCGGCGCGAAACCATCCCGGTCCTGCCGCTGGTGATGGCCGCCATCGACGGCCGCTCCGGCTTGGTCGCCACCCAGGGCGCCAGTCTTTACCCGTGATCGCGTGTGAAATTTTGATTGATTCAATCCCACCAATGCAAGAGATGTGTTTCGTGAATTGCAAACAACTCATCACCCCGCTCGCCTGGCTTGGTTTGTCGATCCTGGCCTTCGCCGACACCAAGGAATCCGAGGACTCCAAAAGCGCGCTGCCAGTCGGCACGTCACCCGTCCAATCGCCCGCCCGGCCCTACGATCTGGACATCGTCGCGCCCGTCCAAGTGGCCGGCTCGGATGCCGCCGCCAAGACTTTCCAAAGCGAGGTGCTGCCCGGCATGCTCGAAACCATCGCCAAACAACTCCCTGAGCTGAGCGGCAAACCCGTCAAGAATCTGGCCGCCATCTCGTTAGACCCGGCCAAGCTGGTGCTCAGCGCCGATGCCAGCGCGCGGGTATATTTCCTCGGCGAGAACTCCCCCCACAAGAACACGCTGGGCATCTCCACCACCGGCGGCGGCCCGCTCAGCCCGGACGCGGCACTGATTTTCCCGAACCTCTCCAGCCCGACGGCGCAATCCGATAACCAATCGCTGGTGCGCACCACCAACCAACCGCTGCTGGTGGGAGACTTTGTCAATCTCGGAGCCTTCAAGGCTGGAACCGCCTTGGATTTCTTCCTGATCGCGTCCGGTGCGACCGGCGGCGAGTCTTTCTACTCGACCAATCTGAGCCTGAACAAGGACGGCATCATCCACGCGGTGAGCCTGGCACCCAATGGCTCCGCCTATCTCATCATCGGCTTTGAGGAAACCAAAGGCGGCGGCGACATGGACTACAATGAAGCCCTGTTCGCGGTTGAGCTCACCCAGGGTGCCAACACCCCTCACATTGCCAGCCTGAGCGCTCCCGAACCGTCGCTTGCCACCGGGGCCCTCCTCACCAGCTTGGCGCTGATCGGATTCTCCCGCCGGCGCCGGTCGTGAGCAGCCCGGTTTGATCGGCTTCTGCCACTGATCCCGGGAGCGAAAGCCGTTACCCAGACCCCGCCATACCTCCCCGAGCCACGTGGCTACCAGCGTAAGTAGTCCCGCCTTGCGGCGGACTCTTAAAACTCCGGCGCGACTCG
>JBAXBG010000041.1:0-20557 GCA_037142115.1 Verrucomicrobiota bacterium
CGAGTCTGGAGACTCGCGGTCCGGGGATGCCGTTCAGGCGAGTCGGTCGCGGAAATCCGCATAGCTGAATTCGCGCAGGATTTCCAGGTGCCCGTCCAGATGCTGGAGTGCGATGGGCGGGTGTTTGACGCCATTGAAGGTGGTGGTCTTGACCATGGTGTAGTGCGCCATGTCGTCGAAGACTAACGTATCCCCGGCCCGCAGTGCGCGCGGAAAAGTGAAGTCGCCCGCGACGTCGCCCGCCAGGCAGGTCGGGCCGCCGAGGCGGTGGGTGACGGCGGATGGTGGCTTTGCAGTTGGGGATTGGGGATCGCCCGCGGCATGATAGGTCTCGCCGGCGAACACCACCGCGGGCCGCGCGGTGCCGGCCGGCAGTGCCGGATCCACCAGGAACACCTCCGGCCGGTAGGGCATTTCCATCACGTCGGGCATGTGGGCGGTGGCCGAAATGCTGAGGATGGCGTGGCGCTGGCCGGCGGACTCAAACACATCCATCACGGTGGCCCGCAGCACGCCGGAGTGGATGGCGATGGCCTCGCCGGGTTCCAACCACACCTCGACGCCGTAGTTGGCGCGGGCGTCCCGCACCAGGCGGACGAGCAGGTCGTGGTCGTAAAACGGCTGGGTGATCCAGTGGCCGCCGCCCATGTTGAGATAGGTGAATTGCGGCGAACGCAGCAGATGCCCGAATTTCTCCTCCACCGCGGCCAGCGTCTTGGCCAGGTCGTCGGCGTTCTGTTCGCAGAGCGTGTGGAAATGCAGGCCGGAAAGTCCCGTTAGGTCGGCGCCCGCGAGTTGCTCCGCGGTGATGCCCAGGCGCGATCCTGCGGCGCACGGGTCGTAAATCGGCGTCTGGCCGGTCGAGCACTCCGGATTGACGCGCAGGCCGCAGTGGAGCTCGCCGCGCAGGAACCGCGGGTGCGCCATCACCTGCGCGCGGAACCGGAACCACTGCGACAGCGAGTTGAAATCCAGATGATGGGTGAACTCGCACAGCGCCGCGATGTCCGCCTCGTCATAGGCCGGCGAATAGGTGATGACGTGTTTGTGAAAATGGTCGCGGGCGAGCATGGCCTCCCACAAACCCGACGCGCAACAACCGTCGAGATCCTCGCGCAGATAGGCAAACGCCTTCCAACAGGCAAACCCTTTCAGCGCGAGCACGACATGACACCCGGCCGCCTCCTTGATCTGGCGGAGAATGGCGGCATTGCGCTGCAGCGCGGCGATCGAGATAACAAACATGGGGTGCGCCCACGACTGAGAACCGAAACCGCCGCCGACGCCAGCAGGAACTTCGGATCTCAGTAACAGGCAAGTTTGGTGATCTGCGGCGTCCCGTCGCTCTTGACGACCTCCAGCTTGATGGCCGAGAACCGGGCCGGCTCGATCACCTCGATCCGCTTGTGCCCGATGCACGACCCTTGGCTCAGTCGTTTCCATTGGCCGTCGGCCATGCCATACAGGTTGTATTCCAAGACGCGTTCGCCCTTGGCGATGTCTTCCTGCACCACCACATACCGCACTTCTTGCGGTGCCGGCAGTTCGAGCGTCACCCGCATCCCGGTGCCGGCGGTCGCCCCGAGCGGTTTGGAAAACCGCTTGCTGACTTCCTGGCCGAATTCCTCCAGCCGCTTGACATCCGCCGCCGGGACCAAACCCCGCGGATCCACCACCAATCCTAACAACATGTTGGTGTTGCGGCCCACGCTCTTGACATAGCGGGCCGTCAACTCGTCCACGCTGCGCACCTGGTCGTCCTGGTCCTTGTGCCAGAACCAGCCGCCTTGGAACGACTTGTTGGCGCGCAGCGGGAAATCCGCCTCGCCCGGGCACCAGAACGCGCCGTTAGGACTGCCGTTGAGTCCCTTGATCTCGACCATGCCGGTCGCCGACGTCATCGAGTCCGCCCGCGCCCAGCACGGGTAGGGTGCCACGCCCTCTTCGTTGCCCACCCAGCGGATGTTGTTGCCGTGCTCAGCCGGTCCCTGGAATGCCACCGCCTGCGGCTGGTGTTGTTTGAGCATCGAGAGCACATCACAGCCGCCCTGCGCGACCGGCAGGACCCCACCGTCAAACCACACCTCAAACAACTCGCCGTAGTTCGTCCACAACTCGGTCAGCTGGGTTTTGACCACTTCATTATACTTTTGCTGCTCCTCCGGATTGCCGGATTTCACCTTGCCCGGATTGTCCACTTTGAGGAATCCATTGCACGAGGTGCTGGCATAGATGCCGGGCTTGAGCCCGTAGCGTTTGCACGAGGCGATGAAATCCTTGACGATGTCCCCCTGGCCGTTGCGCCAGGGGGTGTTTTTCACGCTGTAGGCATGCGCCTGGGTCGGCCACAGGCTGAACCCGCTGCAGTGCTTGGCCACCAGCACGGCATAGGTCGCGCCGGCGCTCTTGGCCGCCTCGACCCACTGGTCGGTGTTGAGTTCCTGGGGGTTGAAAATGGCCGGGTCCGGATGATAGTTCCAGTCCTTGCGGAACGAGTAGCTCGGTTCAAACACCTGCAAATCAAAGTGAATGAGCACGCCGACTTCCGCGTCCGCCCATTTCTGCTGGGCGGGGGTCGGCAGCACGGCTTTCGTCTCCTGCGCGCCGGCCGTCGCCAGCATCGCGATCAGAGTCGGAATGAACCATTGGGGTTTTGTCATTGTGTCAGTTGTTGTTATAATTCCTGCAATTGGAGCAGCGTCCATTCGCCGCGGCGGACATTCCTGGAAAATGTCGGCGTTCAGCGCCACGGCCCCACTGATACGGGTGTGGTTGCGCACAAATTTCACCAAATCCAAGCTGGCCTGATGCGCCAAAACCTCGCCCTCTAGCGGGGGGCGCGCTCAATGCTGATGAGAGTGCAGGTCCCGGCCTTCGATGAGGTTCATGATGTTGTTGCTCAGGGAGATGTAGCCGGAGGTGGCTAACAGCCCCCAGCACAGCAGCAGGATCAACGTTTCCAGGACGAAAAACCGGACCGAGGCGCAGACTTTCGAGCAGCAGGTCATGGTCAGGACGACGAGCAGGGCCACACTCCCGGAGAACAGCGGCATGTAGGTCAGGCGCACCAAATCGCGCAGCCAAATCGGATAGCCGCCGGCGTTGGTCCAGAACGCCTGGTTTTCACGCAGCAGCGCAAACCACACCAGCACCACGCCCAGCCCCATGACCAGCAAGGTCGCGAGCAGGATGCCGAAACCCACCAAGGTTTCCGTGACATAAGCCGGGCTAGAAGCTGATTCGTCCGTCAAGGCAGTCAGCTTGGTAGCGGTTCCCGCCCCCGGCAAGCCTTCAGTTGGATTTTCACGGGGCGCGGCAATTCCCGGCTTGCGGGCGGCGGCCCGACCACGCCAGGATCGCCGCCATGAGCGAGGAAAACACGTTATGGAAAGGCAGCTCGTCACAGTGGCTGAACTTCGGGCCGTTCAGCCTCGCCGTGCTGTTGGGCGCTGGCATCATCATCGGCGGGTGTTTTTTCCCGCCCGCTTTCGCCGCCCTGCCGCTGCCGCTGGGCTACGCGGTTTGGAAATATCTGGTGGTCCGGGCCCAAATCTTCGAGCTCACCAGCGAGCGCCTGCGCATCACGCGCGGCGTCATCAACCAGCAGGTCGATGAAATCGAGCTATATCGCATCAAGGATTCGTTGTTGCTGCGGGTGTGGTGGATGCGGTTGGTGGGCCTGGCGTCCATCTCGCTCGAAACCTCCGACCGCACGATGCACAAGCTGGTCATTCCGGCCATCGCCGGCGGAATGGAAATGCGCGAAATCCTCCGCAAACAAGTTGAACTCCTGCGCGACAAAAAACGCGTCCGCGAAATGGACTTCGACGAAGTGCCCCTCGACAGTTGAGCGCGCCTCGGGCCAGGGGCGGGGGGCAGAGTCCGCCTGAAGGCGGGACTACCTACGCTGGAACCGACGTGGCTCGGGGAGGTATGTAGTACCGCCTTCAGGCGGTCTCTTCCTCCCGTGACGCGAGCGATTTGCCGCGTTGCGGCGCAGTGATCACCTCACTCCGGCAACCCGGCGGGCGGGCCGTGGCTCTGCGGCTCGCGGTAAAACAGCCGGTCCATCCGGTCGAGGTATTCGGATAGAGCATCCTGGCGGTGGTGGGGGTTGGCCTTGAGGCGCTCCTTGAGCCTGAGGTAATCGTCAAAGGCCCCGCTGGTTTCGCGGGCGCGGGTGATTTCGAACCAGTCGAGGTAATCGCGCGCGCGCTTGGCCCTGGCCAACATGGTGGCGCGCGTCTCGTCGAGCTCGGCGAGTTGGCGGGCGGTGTCCTTGGTTTTGTTCTGGGCGAGCGCGCCGAGGCTTTGCTGATAGCTCGCCAGCAGCCGGCGGTAGGAGGGAAAGCAGCGGTAACTGAGCCGGACCAGCGCGTCCTGCGAGTGCCGCACCGCGGCATGGCGTTCGGGTTCCTTGAGGGCGGCAAGCTCCGGCCAGGCGGCGAGCGGCTTCTGTTGGACGATCCCTTCCGGGGTGCGGAACTGCAGGTGCAGGCCCTCGGCCAGCGCGGCTTCGGTCTGTTGGATGGTGAAGGTGTCGGTCAGCAGGTTGAGGCCGCCCTTGCTGGCGAATTGCAGCGCCCACCATTTCGCGAGGCTGGTTTCGGACAGGTTGAGCTCGGGAAAATGCTTGCGCAGCAACGAGGGCATTTCGCCCTCGTAGGCGGCGACCTCGGTGAGAAACGCGCGAAAGGCCTCCTTGCCCTGCGGCTGCTCTAACAACGCCATCACCATCGCCCCCGACGAGACCCGAAAGGCGGCGCGCATCGCGGCATCCATGTCCTCGAAGGCGGTGTCGCCCACCGTGAACAGCTCGTCAATTTTGAACAGGCCGCCATGCTTGAACAGCGCCTCATACAGCCGGCGGTCACTCTGGTTGAGTTGCCAGGCGGTGGCTTCCCGCAAGCCGTCGGCTAGCCATGGCGGGACCACCAACGGCCGGTCGGAGGCCTCGCCGGAACGCGCGTGCAACGCGCGCTCGTAGAGCAGCGCGGTGGTGGCCGCACGTTTGAAGCGCTCCTGCTCGATGCCATGGCTGAGGTGCACGTCGAGTTGCAACTCGCTCACCCCCTCGACCACCACCAACCGCATGCTGACAGTCCGCGCGGGCAACGGATCACCCTGCTTGCCATACAAGCCGATCGTGACGGGCACCTTCCAGGCATCCGTTTCACCGGTGAGCTTGAGCAACTCGTCCTTGGTTTCTTCCGCCAGCAAAGCGACCGAGCCGCGCACCAGGCTGTCGCCACCGGTGACGCGGAATTGTTGGGACCGGCTCACCACCCGTTCCGGGGCGGCGGGCGCGGTTGATGGCGGAGGCGCAACCACTTGCACGGCGCGGGGGATTTCCGCCGCGAGGCCGAGCGCGGTTCCCAACCATCCCATAGCCAGCAGGCGTGCGATCATATCTGATTCAGAAGGTTTGAGGCCGGCCGGGCTGGCCATCCGAAAATTCGCGGGGATCAAGCACGAGGCGGCCTTTCTTGATTTGAATGCGCGACATTTCCTCGAACCCGAGATGGATCTCATCGCGGAACAAGTCGGCCAGACGGGCATAGGCGGGCACCACCAGTAACAGAAACCCCTGGGGCACCACCAGCTTGCCAAAGCGGCCGCCACGCGGCGGCAAGGGCAGGGTGGTGTTAGAATACGGCCCGCCATGCAGCAGCACTTCGGTGAATACTCCCTTGGGGCCCTCCATCCGCTGGACTTGCAGGAACATCGAAACCGTGAACGGCTGGCCCAGGATGGTGCGCGCCATGATCACCTCGGCGCAGCCATCGTCGAGCCGCACCCAAACCCGATCGAGCGATACCGATTCGGAGAAACGGCCGCCCTGCTTGGTCACCAGCGCGCGACCCAGCCAGTGGTTGAGGTCGGCTTGCGTCAAGGTGACCGAATACCCGTGGTCCACCGCCCGTTGCAGCAACAGCTTCAGATCCCGGTCGGGAGCCGCCGCGGCCGCCGTCCCGTAGCCACTGAGGTCCGTCAAATCCTGGGCTTGCGGGACCAACGACAGGGCCACCGCAACGACGAGCCCACCCGTCACCAAACTCCACACCAGCAGCTTGTGGAGACAGCCAGTGCCAGAGGGGGACTTGGGTGAGTTGGCCATGTAGTCGCTACGTAGCACGGGACAACCCGCGTGCAAAGCCCGGCTTTACACCCCTCAGGGCTTGGGGGCGCGCACCGCCGCCAGCGTGATCGGATCCACCATGGCTTTCGCGTCGAGCGTCGGGCCGGGCAGCGGCTTGACGTAGTCAGCGGTGAGTTCCTCGGCGGTGACTTGCTGGCCGGTCTTGGCGCGGGCGGCGGAAATTTTCTGGGCTTCCTTGACCATCGCCACGGTGATGACGTCGCCAGTGCTGTTGCCGAAGTGGTTTCTCACATAGGTCATCACCCCGGCGAGATCCTCGGGGGTGAGGCCGGGTGCCTGGCTGGGCATGCCCGCGCCGGGGAACACCTTGCCGGTGCTGGTGGGCCCCTGCAGACCGTTGAGGACGATCATGGCGAAGCGCTGGGTTTCTCCGGTCGCCCATTTCGAACCAGCCAGCGAGGGGAAGTTCGCGCCGTCGCCCTTGGCTTCCGGGCCGTGGCACACGATGCATTTGGCCGCGTAGATTTTGGAGCCCTTGGCCATGTAGGCGACGAGCGCCTCCTTGGGCGGCGGGCCCTGGTCGGCGGTGCCCGGCGCGGGAGTCCGCTCGTAGCCGGTGCGGAACAATGCCTGATAGTCGAAAAACCGTCCAGCGCCACCCAGATCCAGGATGCTGCCGGCCACTAGCAGGACCACGCCGCAGGCGGCGAGCACCCACAGCGAAATCGGCTCGGTGCCGGGCGCGGTGGGGGGTTTTTCGCGGGCGCAGGCCGCCGATTCGCTCGCCATGTGCTCATCGGAGGCGGTCGCGTCGCGCGCGTCCTCGGGATCGGGTTGCTGGTTGGACAATGACATGTTGGAAAGTGGCTGGGATGAGCGGGAGATCAGGGCGCACCCTCGGATTTCTTCGGGGCGAAGTTCAGCGCGGCAGGCAGCGGTTGGTCCTTCTTGAGCGACAGCAGATAGGACACCAGCGCCTTGGCATCGGAATCAGGAACCCACTCGTGGTTGGCGCCGGCATCCACCTTGAGCGCGTCGGCCGACGGGCTGCCCTTGATTTCACGCCTCTCAAACAGAAACGGATGCGGCGGGCACGTCGACTGCCACAATTGCGGGTTGTCACGCGGGTTGAACAAGTGCCCATACAACCAGGCCGCGGGATCCTCACCGGCGGCGTCGAGTGCCTCCACGCGGCGGCCGACGTTGGAGAGGTCCGGGCCCGTGCGCGTCACTCCTAACTGGGCGAAGTTCTCGCCGATGAAATCATAGGCGTTGGTTTCGCGGCGCGTGTCGCCGCGGTCGGCGTCGGCTTTCAGGCCGCCCCAGTCTGGCCGATAGAGGTCGTTGCCGGCGTAGGTCGGGCGGACCATCTGGGTGTGGCAGAGGTAACAGCCGTTTTCGGCATAGACCCGCGCGCCATCCGCGACCCGGCCGCTGCGCTTCGGAAAAAACACCCCGGCGGCACCGGCGGCCGCGTCGGTGGCTGGGACCAGCGCGACGGGGGCGAGATCGCGCATCTTGAAAAACGGGATCACGATGATCGCAAGCCAGGCAGCGCCAAAGCTGGCGCACAGACCGAGAATAAAGGTGCGGAGGCTCATGGAGAGATGTTAGTGAGGGAGGGTTCGGTGGCGGCCGCCGCGTCTTGCGCGCCGGAGCCCCGCGCGCTGGCTAACAGCAGAGGCAGCACGCTGTGGCGGCCCAGGCGCAGCCACATCAGGGTGAGGTGCAGCAGGAAGAAGACGTTGGCAAACAGGATCAGGCACCAGGCGAAGGTGTTGGCCACGGCGTAGGGCTGGGCGCTGGCCGCGGCATGCTGCCACGGTTGCTGCCAGTCCTCCTGGCTCAGCCCCTGCTCCAGTCCGCCGATGACGGCGACCCCGAAGATCGTGAGCATGCCGTAGACCGAAAACAGGAAGTGGGCCACGATCAGGCGGCGCGACAGCCACTCGCGGCCGGTGACGCGCGGCACGATGTAGTAGGCACCACCAAACATCACCAGGCTGAAAAACCCGTAGACCGCCAGCATGTCGACGCCATAACCCGACAACGCAAACTGCGTGAGCGGCAGGGTCGAATCCGGCAGGTTGAGCACGACCGCCGCGCCGGCCAGCAGCACCAGCGCGAGGATGCCGGCGGTCACAAACCGCAGCGCGGGGCTGGCCAGGCAGGTCGCGCGGCACGCCCACACCGTGCGCAGCAGGTTGGTCGCGGCCGCGCACACCGGAATGAACAACAACACCGTCGCCGCGGCTCCGACATACGGCAGGAAATAGGGCACCGGCGCACCGGCGAGGCGTTGCATCCCGGCCCAGGGCGCGATGATTGCCAGCGACCAGAACCCCAGCTTGGCCAGCGCATCGCTGGCCACCGGCCGACCGGTCACCTTGGCCACCAGCGCATAGGCGGCGCCTAACGCCACCGGGGTGAAGAACAGGAACACCAGCGCGGACTTATACCAGGCGTTGATGGCGGCGGCCATTACCGGGTTTCCCGACAGGCAGTGCAGCAGGGTGTTGGCGGTGATGAATACCCACGGGAACCAGATCAGCGCGGCTAGCAGATACCACTGCGCGATGTCCACCCGCCCCTCCGGGCGGACCCGGAACTGGATGAACGCCCCGATGACGATGGTGAAGTAACTGGCCAGCAGCACTGGCCACGCATACGCCGGAAACTCCATCCACGGCATGCCGGTGCCGTTGCCCGTCAGGATGCCCACCACTCCCAGCGCCACGCCCAGGTTCCAAACGTGCCCTGCGGTTAGAATCGTCCCCGCCGAGGTGCATTCCTTGCCCGACAGCCGCGCCATCAGCCACAGGATCACCGCGAAGGCGGCCTGCATCCCCCAGCCGTAGACCAGCGCGTTGAGGTGGGCGGGGAACACCCGGCCATAACTGAGCAATCCGCAGCTTCCCAGCAGGTCGGGGTTGTGGACTTTGGCCGAGGCGAGCACGCCCAGCACCAGCGCGAACGCGAGCCACGCCGCCCCGCTTGTTAGAAAAAACATCACCGGATGGCGCAGCGAGCGGTCAATGCCCGCGCGCAGCTGCACGTCCTGATCAGAGAGGGTGGGGATGGCGGAAGACATCGGTTTGGTTGGGAAAATGACGGGGTTCAGGGCTTGGTCGGCGCGGGCGCGGCAACCGGGGCCGCGGCCGGCTTGGCCGCGAGCTTGGCCGCGGTGGGCGTGCCAGGCACGACCTGCTCGGGTTTCTCCACGGCGGCCGGCTTGGCGGCGACGAGTTGGTGGGCGACGCCCGGGATGGCGGCGTCGATTGCGGCGGGCGCGAGGCTGGCGGCCTGGGCCTGGGCGATGCGGGCTTTGGTTTCGTAGCGGACCTTGGCCGCGACGTCTTCCAGGGATTCGGGGGTGGCGCGGTTGAACCACCCGATCACGGCCAACAGCAGTGCGAACGCCAGGCAGGTGGCCAGCCCCCACCAGAACGTGGCGAAACGGATGATCGGATTGTCGCGGGTGGGGTCCATGGGCGGGGCGTGAAAATTGTTAGTTGGAAAGGTTGGCCGACTCGAGGATGCGCGGGTCGCGGTTGGGATAGAGCGAGTGCTGGCCGATGGCGCGCAGCAGGAAGAACACGAAGCCCGCGCCAACGGTGACAAAGGCGAAGATGTCGCCCCAGAACGCGCCGGGGATGGTCACCTGGATGTCGCCGAACACCGCCGGGTTGATGTGGCCCAGCGAGATGCCGCGCTCGGGAATGGTGATCAGATAGTGGTCGAGCACGTGCATGCACAGCGTGTAGCCTGCCACCAGCGCCAGCGCCTTGGGGTTCTTCTTGAGCCAGGCCTGGAGCAGGATCACGAACGGCACGACGAAGTGGCCGAACACCAGGGTGATCATGGCGGTGTTCCAGCCGCCGGTGTTGCGGATCAGGAAATACGAGGTCTCCTCGGTGATGTCGGCATACCAGATCAGGAAAAACTGTGAGAACGAGATGTAGGCCCAGAAAATCGTGAACGCCAGCAGCAGCTTGCCCATGATGTGGAAGTGCTCGCCGGACGTGACGTGCTTGAGATGGCCCTGGCTCTTGAGCCACGCGCACACCAGGATGATGACCGCCATCGAGTTGAGCGCGGAACCGGCAAACAGATAGACACCCCACATCGTCGAAAACCACTTGTAGTCCAGCCCCATCATGAAATCAAAACCGGTGAAGGTGATCGTCAGGGCGAAGATGATGAGCGTGTAGGTCGAGTGGAAGCGCGCCTTGAACAGCCGCGCCGTGCCCGGATTCGGGTCGGTGTCCTGCGCCACCGACAGCTTGCGCAGGCCGGTGATGACCAGGCTCAGCCCCAGGCCCCAGAAGATCACCCGGCCATACCAGAATGGCAGGTTCATGAACCAATACTTGTTATAGAGCAGGTGGTCGGCGTGGTGGAGGTAGTCCTTGACGTTGCCCGGCGCGGCGCGGTGGACGTTCATCCACTCGTAAAGGAAGTGCTGGACCTTGGGGCAGAGCAGCGGCAGGCCGAACAGGAACATCCACGGATAGGTCGAGCCGAGGTTCTCGAAAGTCCGGCGCACCGAGGTGCCCCAGCCGGAGTTGGACACGTTGTGCAGCAGCGTCCAGAAACACCCGCCGATCGAGAGCGTCAGGAAAAAATAGAAGGCGAACAGCCATGAGTAGGCGAAGCAGCCGCGGATTTTCTCCGGCGCGAAGAACAGCAAATACAGGCTGACGACGGTGCCAAGGAGGGCCACAACCATGGCGATGCTTTTCACCCTGGAGACTTTGGAGGGATCCAGGTGATCGCCGTGGATGGCGATGTCGGCGGAAGTGACGTGGTGGTGAGCCATTTCGATGGAATTCAGAAAGGGGTTAGCGTGCCGGAGTTGGCGATTGTTTGGCGGCTTGCAGGGTGCGGACGTAGCTGATGATGGCCCAGCGGTCGCGCACCGGAATGGTGGACCCATAACCGCTCATGCGGGCCATGCCGTTGGTGATGGTGTTGAACATGCGCCCGTCCGGATAGAGCGCGGGGGTCAGCGAGTTGAGTTTGGCGTTGGGGTTGGTGTTGACCGGCACGCCGTAGGCCGAGGTGATCCCCTGGCCGTCGCCCGACGCGCCGTGGCAGACCGCGCAATGGACGGTGAAGCGCTCCTTGCCGCGGCCGATCAACTCAGGCGCGTTGCCGGCGCTGAGTTGCAATTCCTCGGGCATGCCGATGCCGTAGTAATCGCCGATCCGGCCGGTGTAATAGTAGCTGGTTTGGCCGCCGAACTCATATTCGGGGATGCCACCGATAGCTTTCGCCCCGTCAGGATTCAGACCGCGCGGCTGGGTCCCGGCAACCGGCAGCCGGCCGCCATGCCCGTCGGCGAAAAACGCATCCGGCTGCTGGGCGCGGAGCTTGTCCTGCTCGTCCATGTCCGGGAAGATCCGGAATGGCGGTTTGTTGAACTTCTGGCCGCGCAATCCGAAGACTCCGACGACGAGCAGCGCAATCAGGGCGTATGCTAGGAAAAAGTAGCGCATCTAAAGTTTGGAATTTAAGATTTAGGATTTTAGGTTTTCTTCCAATCAGTCTTTCTCTTCGATGAGTTCGATGTGATCCCCGCCGATGGCGGCCAGCAGGTCGCGGGTGTGGTCAGGACTGAACATCGGGTCGCGCGCCTCGATGGCGATGAAAAACCCGTCGTCGGTGGCGCGGTGGAACTGGTGGCTCTCAAAGAGCGGGTGGTTGAGCCGCGGCAGCTGGATGAGCGCCAGCAGCCCGAAGAGCACCGTGAACCCGGAAAACAGGATCGTGAGCTCGAACATGATCGGGAAAAACGCCGGAATGGTGAAGATGTTGGCCGGCTTCGCCTGGACCACCGTCGGATAGATCACCACCTGAGTCACGTAGGCCAGGCTGAAGGCGGTGGCGGTGCCCGTCATGCCCCCGCAAAACACGAACCACGGCAGGATCGAGCGCTTCAGCCCCATCGCCGCGTCGAGGCCGTGAATCGGATAGGACGAGTAGCAGTCCCATTTCTTGAAGCCGGCGTCGCGGACCTTCTCCGCCGCCTTATACAGGGCGGCGGCGCTCTTGAACTCGGCAAGGTAGCCGTAAACGCGTTTGCGGGTCGTACTCACAGGGCGGAAGTTGTGAATTTTGAATTTTGAATTTTGAATTCCAGATCGTGCATCTCGAATTTAGGATTTGAGATTTTCCAATTGATAGGCGGGTTCCAGGATCACGCCGGCGTCGGGATGGTCGAGGTGGTCGTCGTGATGGGGGTCGGACTCGCGCAGCGTCCATTTGACCTCGGCGATGTTGATGCAGGGCAGGAAGCGCAGGAACAGCATGAACAGCGTGAGGAACAGGCCGATGGTGCCCAGGAACAGCATCTGGTCCTGCGGCGAGGGCGAGTAGGTCTTCCAGTCGCCCGGCAGCCAGGTGCGCGCCAGCGTGCCGACGATGATCACGAAGCGCTCGAACCACATCCCGACGTTGACGAACATCGCCACGATCATCACCACCCACAGGTTTTCACGGCACGCCCGGAACCAGAACACCTGCGGCGAGAGCACGTTGCACGACATCATCGCCGCATACGCCCACCAATACGGCCCGGCGATCCGGAACTTGAACGCGTCCATCTCATAGATCCCGCCGGAGTAGAACGCCACGAACAGCTCCATCAGATAGGCGTAGCCCACGATCGTGCCGGTCAGCAGGATGATCTTGGCCATGTTGTCGATGTGCTTCATGGTGATGAGGTCCTGCAACCCGTAGATGAAGCGCGCCGGCACCATGATGGTGAGCACCATCGCGAAGCCGCCGAAAATCGCCCCGGCGACGAAATACGGCGGGAAGATCGTGGTGTGCCAGCCGGGCACCACCGAGGTGGCGAAGTCGAACGAGACGACCGAGTGGACCGAGAGCACCAGCGGGGTGGCCAGCGCCGCCAACAGCAGATAGGCCATCTCATAATGGCTCCACTGGCGGTTGCCGCCGCGCCAGCCCAACGAGAAGATCCCGTAGAGGACCTTGCGCAGCCCCGGCTTGCACCGGTCGCGGATGGTCGCCAGATCGGGCACCATCCCCAGATACCAGAAGATCAGCGAGATGGTGAAGTAGGTCGAGACGGCGAACACGTCCCACAACAGCGGGGACTTGAAGTTCTGCCAGATGCCGTTGGCGTTGGGCACCGGCGCCAGGAACCAGGCGAACCACACCCGCCCGACATGGAAGCCGGGGAAAATCCCCGCGCAAATCACCGCGAAGATCGTCATGGCCTCCGCGGCGCGGTTGATCGAGGTCCGCCAGTTCTGGCGGGTTAGAAACAGAATCGCCGAGATCAGGGTTCCGGCGTGGCCGATGCCGATCCAGAACACGAAGTTGACGATCGGCCAGCCCCACATCACGCGGTTGGTGTTGCCCCAGATGCCCACCCCGGTGGACACCAGGTGGATCAGCCCGCCGCCCACGCCGATGGCCGCAATCAGCGAGCACGGAATGAACAACAGCCACCAGATCAGCGGCTGCTTGTTTTCTAGAACCCCGCAAATGCGCTCGGTGATCCAATGATAGGTGCGCCCCTGCAGGATGAGCCGTTCGCGCTCGAGCACCGGAAGCTTGATTCCCGGGCGGGTCTCCGGCGCGGTCTGGGTGGTGGATGCCATGGTGGGTCGAAAGGGATGTGGGCTCAGGAGGAGAAAGAGACGCAAGACACAAGACTTGAAGACACAAGATGGAAGATTGCTCCGCCCTCTGGCTTCTTGGTTTCATGGTTCACTGCTGGATTCATGCCTTCTTGTATTGATCTTGTGTCTTGCGTCTTGAAGTCTTGTGTCTCTCTCAGACCATGTGGATGGTGGCCTTGCCGATGAACTTGGCGTCCGGCATCGCGGGATTCGGGTTCTTGACCCGCGCCAGATAGCTGGTGCGCGGGCGGGTGCCGATATACTGGAGCAGGTCGTAGTTGCGCTCGAGCTGCTTGCTGCGGCCCAGCGCGGAGCGCTCCTTGTCGAGCAGGTTGCCAAACGTGATGGCGGCGGCGGGGCAGGCCTCCTGGCAGGCGGTGCGCACCGAGTCGAGCGGCACGCGCAGCGACTCGTCGGTGACCTGGATCTCGGTGGACGGCTTGCCGGCGGCGAGGGCCTCCTGTTTGGGTCCGCCCTTTTGGCGGATCACCGAATCCTTGATGCGCTGGACGCAGTAGGTGCATTTCTCCATCACCCCGCGCATCCGCACGGTGACGTTGGGGTTCTTCTGCAGGTGGATCGCGTCGCCGACGGTCTTGACGCCTAACGGCCCCCGGTTGAGGTTGTGGGCGATGAGCGGGTTGCGCTTGTTGTAGTCGAAGAAGTTGAAACGGCGGGCCTTGTATGGGCAGTTGTTAGCGCAGTAGCGCGTGCCGATGCAGCGGTTGTAGGCCATCGCGTTGAGGCCGTCCTCGGTGTGGACCGTGGCGTTGACCGGGCACACCGTCTCGCAGGGCGCGGCTTCACACTGCGCGCAGGCCACCGGTTGCGGAACGAGCGCCGGATTGTCGGCGTCGAAGCTGTTGTCCTTCTGGCTGGCGAAATACCGGTCCATGCGGATCCAGTGCATTTCGCGGCCCTTGGCGACCTGTTCCTTGCCGACGATGGGGATGTTGTTTTCCGCCTGGCAGGCGACCATGCATGCGGTGCAGCCCATGCAGGCGGACAGGTCGATGGACATCCCCCACTGGTGGAGCGGGTCGCTGAGCAGCGGGTCGCCCTTGCGGTCCTCCGGCTGATAGAGAGAGACGTTAGGCGGCGCGTGGGCGTCGTTGCCCTGCTTCTTGACGTTGGCGAGCTGCGCGTCGAAGCCGCCCTTTTCGTCGTCGGCATCGAGGGTGGAAACCTCGCGGGCCAGGGCGCGGCCGTACATCGCGTTGTGCTCCTGGGTCAGGGCCACCGAATACCGCCGCTCGGTGAGCGTGACGGTCGCGCCGGTGGCGAAATACGGGGTGGCGGCGGTGCGCAGCGGGTAGGCGTTGAAGCCGCGGTTGACGCCGACCAGGCCGACGTGGGACTGGTGGACCGGCTGGCGCTTGAGTTCGTCCTCGTGGTTGTAACCCTGGCCGTAGCCTAACGAAATGAGGACCGTGTTTTCGGCCTGGCCGAAGGACAGCAGCACCGGGATTTCCAGCAACTGGCCGTTGACGCTCACCTGGATCATCGGCGACTTGCGGTTCTGGCCCTCGCCGTCCGGCCCGACATCGGCATACTTGCTCTCCACGCCGAGCACCGAAGTCACCGGTTCGGCGGCGACGATGTGGTCGTAAATGCCGAGTTCCTTGGCGGTCTTGGGCGCGATCAATGCCGCGTTGTCCCAGGTCAGCTTGGACACCGGATCGGGCGCTTCCTGCAGCCAGGCATTGTCGCTCCAGCGGCCGTCATGGAGCGAGGCGTCGGTGGCGAACACCACTTGCAGCGCGTCCTTGGTCGGCACGCCGGCCTTGGCGGTTTCGATGTTGGCCGCGGCGATGTCGGCCTCGGCGGACGGGACGGCGGCCGCCCCGACAATCGGATAGGACGAATCCGCCAGAAACCCGTCGCGCAGGAATTTTTTCCAGGCGCTGTCCCCTTCCCCGCCGAGGGCGGCGAAGGTCTGGCGCACCGCCTCGTAGGCCGGTGAGGCCGCGCCCTTGGCACCCTCGCCGTTGAGCAGCTTGCCGGTGGCGGAGGCCAGCGCGCCGAGGAGCTCTAGCTCGGAGACGCAGTCCGGATAGAGCGGCAGGATCATCGGCTGGACCACCGTGTGGGTGCCGCGGGCGCTGCGCGCGTCCGCCCACGACTCGAGGTAATGGGCCGCCGGGATGTGCCAGGTGGCGGCATGGGCGGTGGCGTCGGTGCGCTCGCCGAGGTGGATCAGGGTCTTGAGCTTGGCGAAGGCCGCGGCGACTAGCAGGTCGGCGGGGGCGTCATACACCGGGTTGGCCGGGGTGAGCAGCACCAGCGTTTCCAGCTCGCCCGAGGCGATGGCGGCGGTCAGTTCGGCCAGCGACCCGAAATCGATGGCACCCGTGCTCACGGTGGCGAGCGGCTTGCTCGCGCCGAGGTTGCCCAGCGCCAGGTTGATCGCCAGGGCGAGGTGATGGATGGCGGCGGGTTGGCGCGAGCCGGCCAGCACCAGCGACTTGCCGGCATGGGCCTTGAGGTCCGCCACCAGCGGCTTGATCCACGACAGCTGGCGGGTGTCGGTTAGAGCCTCGACCCCCTTGGCCTGCTCCAGCCCGAGCTCGCGGGCGATCTGGCCGGCGACTAACAACACCTGGCTCGGCGCGACGCGCAGGCGGTGGTCGGCCATCCCGCCGGTGAGCGAATAACCGCTCTCCACGGCGTAAAGCCGGTTCATTTTGGCGGCGTCGGCCGGCGCATCGTAGCCCGCGCCTTCCGGTTTGCGGCGGTCGAAAAACGCCGTCACCGGACCCTGCGGATCGACGCCCGCAAAGTCACAGTCCAGCGCCAGGATCCGGTCGGCCCGGGCGAAATCGACGACATTTTTGCGGCCGACTTCAAACGCCCGGGCGGCCTCGCCGGTGAGCGCCTCGTATTGATAGAACCGGCCGGCCACGAACTTGGCGGCCAGCAGCGCGGTGAGGCGGGCCCGGGTCGGGCCGTCGTCGGCCCCGAACAGGAAGCCGATCTTGGCCGCCGGGTCGGTGGCCAGGGCGGCGATGGCGGCGTTGAGCTCGGCACGGGTTGCGGGTTGGCCGGACTTGAGAATCTGGCGCGAGCGCGAGGTGGAATAGAGATCGAGCACCGAGGCCTGGGCGAAGGCGTCCGTGCCGCCGGCATCCGGATGCAGCCGGTTAGGGGCCACCTTGGTCGGGCGGCCCTCGAAGGTCGTCACCACCAGTGGAGTGGCGCCGTGCGCCCGCGGCATCGCCGACGCGTAGTAGGTCGCCTTGCCCGGAATCACCCATTCGGGCGCCTTGGCGTAAGGGACGATATAGCTCTCCGGGCGGCGGCACGCCACCATGCTCAATCCCGCCAGCGCGCTGGACGCTCCCATCAGCTTGAGAAACGAGCGGCGGCTGGTTTCCTGGTCGCCCTCGTCGGCCATCTCGGCCGCCGCTTGCGGAAACTCGCGCTCCAGCCACTCCCGGAAGGCCGGCGTCTCTTCGAGTTGGCCCGCACTGCGCCAGGCGACGGTGGATTCGTCGGCGGGCACTGCGGGGTGGTTCCAAATGCGCTTGCTCATGGGTGACTGCGGAAAGATTGAAGATTGGGAAAACGGGACACGTGTTAGCGGTGACAGGTGGTGCAGCTCACCTTCGGGTTCACCTTGAACTGCGCCTTGAGCTTGAGCCCGAGCTCCTCGGGCGTCTTCACCCCCGACTGCGGGTGGCTGGCCAGATAGTTCTCAGGCGTGTAGTTCAGGTTGTAAACCTCCTCGAGCGGACGCAGGAACTTCTCCGGCACCCGGTGGCAGTCCAGGCACCAGGACATCGACAGCGGCTGGGCCTGCGCCACCACCTCCATCGTGTTGACGTTGCCGTGGCAGCTCTGGCAGGAAACCCCCCGGTTGACGTGCGCCGAGTGGTTGAAATAAACATAATCCGGTGCCTTGTGGACCCGCACCCACTCGATGGTTTTGCCGTCGTAGCCCGGATAGGCCGGATCCATCGACTTGTGCAGCGGCGCGAGCTTCGGGCTCTGCGGCAGGACGTGCTGGTGGCAGTTCCAACAGGTGCCGCCCGTCGGCACGTTCGAGTGCCCGCTCACATCGACAAACGAGTGGCAATACCGGCAGTCCATCCCGACCTGGTCGACGTGAATCTTGTGCGAAAACGGGATCGGTTGCGCCGGCTGATAGCCCACCACCAGGGTTTTGGGCGTCGCGTAATACGTGAACGCCAGCGCCAAACCCGCCACCACGGACCCCGCGCAGAAAACGATTTTCAGTGGCAGGAGATTGGACCAGCGGGGAAAAATATTTGCCATGGCAAGGACGTTGCAGTGCGGGGAGCAAGGTGGGTGAGTGAAATCAATAGGAGACCGCCCCCGAAATATGGCGTGTGCGCTTCGGAGTCTGCTAAAGATGTAAAGACGGGCCGCTCTTGCAACGGAAAAAATGGAAAAAATGTCAGAAATTGCCCCGGACCGCCCGCCGCTCGCGCTTCCCACTCAAGAATTCGACCAATTCAGCCCGTTTTCCTGCCGCCACCGGCGGTAGGCGGCGAACTGTTCGCCCTTCGCCAGCGCACGCCGCGCCGGGTCCTCGCTCAGAAACGTCTCGAACGCCCCGCCGCCCGAGGTCTCCGCCGGTGACGGACTGGCCGCTTCCGCGCCTGACTGCCCGCCAGCCAGACGCCGCTCGATGCGCTCCAGTCGCCCTGAAAATCGGACCAACAACGCCACCGCCAGCAACAACAACCCGAGCACGCAGCCCAGCAAGATCACGACCCAGGGCGCTGCGGATTCCGTCATGCCTGCAGCATGTCTCCCTCCCCCCGCGTTGAGAAGCCCCAAGTGCGCCGGGCGGCGCGCCGGTGTGGTTCGAGGGGCCACCTGACCTTATCAACCAAGAAAAAGAATGGAAACCGCAGATGGACGCAGATGGACGCAGATTTTAAAAGGTTTGAACTGAATTCCAAACCAACCCGGCGGGTCGGAGCTCCCGACTAACTTGACTGTTACAGGCGGCGGGCAGAATGCCCGCGCCACGTGGCCCGGGCATTCTGCCCGGAGCCCTCATGCAAAAGCTACTCTAGATTCCTCACCCCAGAGCGCGCGCGGGTTCGGGTGCTAATAGGCATCACTCTTTAATTATCTGCGTCCATCTGCGGTTCTCTTTCTGCAGCATAAGCAGGCGGCGGGAAGTGCCTTCCGCAGCATTTTCCCACTTTCCACTTGCGCTGTTCATATGAACGTGGTATGTGCAACTCATGTTCCCTTCGTCTCCCCAGACCTCGGGTGAACCTCCGGTGTCACCGGCACGCCAGCGCTACCTCCAGCGCCTCGACGACCTGCGCGTCAAGCCTGCCCTCCACATCCATTACGTCCACTGGGCTGAAGACTGGACCAAAGCCCGCGGCAACCGATCCGCCGCCGCCACCGCCGCTTTCTTTGATGCACTCGGGCGCACCGCGAATCTCCCAGACTGGAAATTCCGCCAAGCTGTACGCGCGGTGCGCATCCTAGCCCTCGATAGTCTCGAAATCCCATGGGCCGCCACGTTTGACTGGCTGGGCTTGGCCGATCAGGCCCGCATGCTTGAACCCGACCACCGCACCCTCGGCCGCGAGAACATTGCCGTCCGAGCCGTGCTGCCGCCGCCGCCAGCTGGCGATCCCGCCGCCCTACCCGATACCAACGCGGAAATCGCCCGCATCACCGATGCCCTGCGCCGTTGTATCCGCCTCGCCGGCCTCGCCTACGCCACCGAGGAAACCTACGTCCATTGGAACACCCGCTTCACCCGCTTCTGCCTGTTGGCGCTCAAACAGACCCCGCAGGCCGCCGGCACCACCGCCATCACCGCCTACCTCAACTATTTGGCCCTGGAACGACACGTCTCCGCCTCCACCCAAAATCAGGCCCTCAATGCCATGGTGTTCCTAACAAGAAAAGTCTTCGGCGTGGCAGACTTCACCATCGACAAACCCTCCTATGGCCACACCCAACGCCGCCCCCCCGTGGTGCTCTCACGCCGCGAAGTCGCTGCCGTCCTCGCCCACCTCGACGACCCGTGGAAACTCGCCGCGCAGATCATGTATGGCAGCGGGCTGCGTGTCATGGAATGCATGCGCCTGCGCGTCAAGGATCTGGATTTCGACCAGGGCACCATCACCATTCACGACGGCAAGGGCGGCAAACACCGCGTCGTGCCACTGCCGATCGCCTTGGAGCAGCGCCTCACTGACTACCTGCTCACCGCGAAAGCAAAACACCAGCAAGACCTCGTGGTCGGCGCGGGCGAGGTTCACATGCCCGAATCCTTGACCCGCAAATACCCCAATGCTCCCAAAGAGTGGTGCTGGCAATACCTCTTTGCCTCCGCCACCCTCTGCCCACACCCCCGCACCGGCCGCGTCGCCCGCCACCACCTCCACGAGGCATCCCTGCAGCGCCAATTCAAAAATGCCGTCCGCAAAGCCGCCATCCCCAAGCCCGCCACCTCGCATTGCATGCGCCACTCCTTTGCCACCCACCTCCTCCAAAGCGGCACCGACATCCGCACCGTCCAAGACCTCATGGGCCACTCCAGCGTCGAAACCACCATGATCTACCTCCATGTCATCAAACGCCCCGGCGCGGGCGGCCCCAGCCCGCTCGACCTCCCCTGAACCCGCCTAAACCGCCCGTCCCCATATTCCCCGCATAAATTGCTAGACGCGTCCTCCATGGCGGCCTAAAACCTGCTCATGACGGATGTCGCAGAGAAGTGCACTCCCGGGTTGCATTTGCTCCCTATTCAACAACCCGTTCGTATAACAAGGGTTAAACCCACTCGTCATTGAATAAAACTGTT
>JBAXBG010000042.1:0-20514 GCA_037142115.1 Verrucomicrobiota bacterium
GGCTCTATCTGCACGACCGGATGGACGACGGCACATCGGGGTCCAAGGGGCTCTCGTTGGCCACGGAGCCGGGCGCGCATTGCGATGCCAAGCCGCAGCTCTGGCCGCTCATGATTTTGTCAGAATGAAATGCGACCATTTTTCCGGCAACCCCGCACCACCGGAGACCAGTCCGGTCACTGCGTGCGGGACTGAGCGGACCACCTCGGAAAACAACTCCATGAAAAAGATATTCACCATCATCCTATTATGTGTCATTGGCACAACGGCATACTGCCAGGACGCCCCGGGCACGTTCATCGCCAAGCCGCCACAACCGTGGATTTCGGATGGGATCATTTATCAGGTCTTTTTGCGGTCATTTACCAGTGAGGGAACGCTGAAAGCGGCAACCCGACGACTGGATGATATCGCGGAATTGGGAGCTACAATAATCTACCTGAGCCCGGTCATGCTTGCCGATACAAGCACGAACCGGGAGTTCTGGAGTCCCCGACAAAAGACCGCTCCCGGAAACAATCCTCGGAATCCATACAGGATAATGGACTACTACCAAATCGACCCGGAATACGGGACCGGGGACGACCTTAAGGAATTCATCGCAACCGCCCACCGTCTTGGATTGCGGGTTCTGCTGGACATCGTCTTCTCGCGAACCGGACCGAGTTATTCCAGTTTGACACAAAACCCGGAAAACTACCTGCTGGATTCGCACGGGAAATACTTGCCCGACGCCTATAACTTCCTGCGGCTGAACGTCGCCAGCAAAGGCCTCAGGGAATATCTGATCAAAAACCTGGAGTATTGGATCAGGGATTTCGATGTGGACGGATTCCGCTGTGATTCGGCTGGTGACACGCCAGTGGATTTCTGGGACGAGGCCCGCGCCCGTGTGGAGAAAATGCGGCCAGATGCGGCGATGTTGGCGGAAGGCAACGTGCCGGACCAGATGCTGCGGGCATTTGACGTGAGCTACGGTGTCCACGTCTGGAATTATGCGTTAAGGGATGTGTTTGTCGATGGCAAGCCGGCCAGCTTCCTGCGCGAAACATGGGAAAAGCAAAACAAGAGATTTCCCGCGGGCGCGCTCTTGCTTCGTTATTCTGACAATCACGACCTGAGGCGGACGGACATACTTTTCGGTGAAAAGGGCGGCAAGGCCGTAAATGTGTGCAATTACATGCTGGATGGCGTCCCGTTCATCTATAATGGCCAGGAAATCGGCGACGGCGCGCCGATCGGGATCTGGGCGCATTATCCGATTCTATGGGAAGCCGGTGGATTGCCTGAAAAATCCACCGAGCGGAATTGGTATAAACAACTCATCACATTGCGGAAAAGCGCGAAGGTGCTAAGAAGCGGGAAAACCATCTGGCTTGAAACCGACAAGCCGGATGCGGTGGCGGCATTCGTCCGGCGCGATGGTGATGAGGAAATACTAACCGTGGTGAATGTGTCAAACCGCCTGATCAACGACGCCGTGGTGGCTCTACCCGAGGTGAAGGATGGAAAGTATGATGTGATTTTCACGAACGGAAAGAGCAAGGAAGTCACCATGACCAAAGGCAAGATCCATGTTCCATTGGAAAGTTTCGGGTATCTGGTCTGCAAGCCGGGAAAAGGTGCTGGGACCGACAAATAGGGCGGGGGACCGCTGAAGATTCGGCGATCCGTTCGTGTCGGACACCCCCGCAGCCATGCCGGGCGTTGCCAATCACTGGACCGTGCGCGCTCTCCACCCGACCCGCGGGATTAAACTCTCAGCCACTGACATCCAAAAAACAATTCCTATCAATCACCGAAATGAGCAAACTGGACCCATTCAACACCCTGGCGGCTTGCCTGCTACTAACTGGAATTACGGGCAGGGCCGCCGAATCTGACGGCTCCCTCACCCTCACCGCAGCCGGTTCTTATCAAGATCGGGTCGCGGCAGTGACAAAAACTCCCGGCCTCGTCGCATTCTGGGATTTCACGAAACGCGAAGCCCCCGTCAAACGCTTCACGGCGCACGTCCCAGCGGGAGAGAAGAACGACTACGCGCTCGATGCCGGTAATTACGTGAAGGACCGCTGGAATACCGGCCCGTCAGCCACCTACGCCGATTTTCCGATGCTCGGCTCAGGCCCCTTCGGGCAGGCCATCCGCATCAAGGCCGAGACAAACCCGGATTTCCGTCCGCTGCTGTTCGTCCCGCGCGCCCGCCTGCATGACACGCCGCTCGATATCAAGGGCGCCGGCAAGGGTGTGACGATCGTCGTTTGGGCGATCCGGGAGAGCGGCAACCACGCGCTCGCTGGCATCTGGCCCGAAGACGGCCGGCGCCAATATGCCCTGTTCGCTGGTCTAAACAAGGAAGGCACAGCTTGCGGCCACGTCTCCGAAAACGGCCGCAGCTCGTTTCTCAACTCATGCGCGCTCCATAAGTGCAACTCCGCCGAAGCTTCGCCCAAGGTTCCGTCCGATTCCACCGTAGAGGTCCTGGCCAAGTCCTGGCAGACGTTCGCGATGACCTTCGACAACAAGACGCAGGAACTCACGGGCTGGCTCAATGGACAGAGCGGCGACCACTGGCTTGATCACCCCCAGCAAGCCGGCATGATCTCCGCCGCCAACGCTTGGCTCCAAGGCCGACTCGCCAAGATACCCGGCCTGCAGGATGACGAAGACCCAAAGTTCCCCGCCGCCCAATATTACAACCCTCCCGAAGAGTCGCCGGTCAAGGTTACGGTGATCGATGAACTTGGTGCCAGGCGTCTCGAACTCCGCGAATATCGTTACACCAAAGTCAAGGTCACGCTGCTTGCCGGCCAGGAAACCCAACGTGAACTCGTCGCCCTGCGTCTCAACCCCTGGTGGTATCCGCACGGCATCTTCGAACCCAAGAACGACGGCACCGGCGGCCCCTTCACAATCGGTCGCGTGCTACACGGCGGACGCAGCGTCGGCTTCACCGGTTGGATCGGCGGCGTCGCCGTCTTTGACCGCGCCCTCACCGCGGAAGAACTGGCCAAGCTGAATGCGTTGGCGAGGACGCCGATTCAGGGCATGTAATCGGGGTGCATGTGCTAAGGGACTAACCCTTTGCATGAAACGAATGAACCCTGATTTCTCGCAACTTTTTCACTATGGTTGGCAATTCCCGCCTGCAATTGACAAAGAGTCGTCTAGCAGCGCGTATCGTGGCAGATGTCCACCCTCATCACCCGCCGCTTTACCATTCCAAGCCTCCCCGCCGCCGCGCAGATCCTTGCTCCGGAGAGGCATTGAACGACTCGCTCCTGGCCGACACGCAACCTCTCACCACTCCGAGCCCTTATGAAAATATCGCTGCACGCACCATCCATGAATCACGTCCTCCTCGCCGCACTCGTGCTCACCGCCGCGGCCCACGCCCAAGCCGCTGCGCCATTGGCCGCTGGTGCGGCGATCAAGATCCCGCCGCAGCCAAGGGTGGCGGAGATCGCAAAACGCGACCACGGCCAAACCGGCGTTTCCTTCCGCACCAGCGATTCCGGGATGCAGACGCTCTTCGACGCCGCCGAAGCCAAGGAGGCGGAGAATATTTATGAGATTTCACCCGGGGTGAAGGTCCTCGTCGAGGGGGGCGGGTTTGCCGCGGTTTATCTCGAAACCCAGGCGATGGGCGGGGAAATGTATGCCAAGCGCAACCCACAGGTCGCGCTCAACAACCAGTTGATCTTCATGCTCTGCCAGCGGTCCGACGGACGATTTCCGGGTTGTGTCCGGTCGGTGGAGCGCGCCCGCAAAGGGTATTTCAAAGATGGCAAATGGCTGGAGTATTTCACGGAACTGCCAGAATTGGGCTTGGTGACCGAAGAGCGGGAGATTCAGGGTTATTGTTTTCCGACGCCCGCCTGGAAGATGTATTTCTGGACCGGCAAGGACCGCCAATATCTGGAATTGTTATATTCGGCGCTGGAGTCCTTCGATGCCTACCTGTGGAAAACCCGTGATTCCAACGGCAACGGCCTGCTAGAGACGTGGTGCACCTGGGATACCGGAGACGACGGCGACCCGCGGCTCACCACCCGGGGTGCGCCGACTCACTGGTCCTTCGATCAACCACCCGGAACACTGGGTCTTCCCAGCCCCCAGGATCCTGCGGCTTATGCTTACTACTGGAGTGAACGGAAACAGCAAAAGCTGCCGCCCCCCACGCCGGCTGAACTCCTCGTGCCCATCGACTCGATCAATATCAACAGCTACAGCTATGACGGGCGACGCACCTTGGCCAGGATTTCCCGTGAACTTGGCAACGGACGCGAGGCATTCTGGCGACAAAAAGCCGACGAAGTGCGCCAGCGGGTGATCGCCAAACTGTGGCGTCCCGACAAGCATGCCTGTTATGACCGCGACCGCAGCGGCGCTTGGGTCGACGCGCTCGTCGGCAGCAATTATTGGGCCGGAATGTATTCCGGCATGTTCACCCAACCGATGGCCGACGAGTTTGTCCGTTATCATTTGTTGAATCCTGATGAATTCCTGACCCCGTTCGGATTGGCCAACTATTCCATCAGCGAGCCGTCATATCAAAAGTTCCAATCCACCAATGCGTGCTGCGGCCTGGGCCAGCAGCGCGCGATCCGCGCCCTCGAAAACTACGGACACTACGCGGAGGTGTCCCTGATCGGCGAGAGATTGATCAAGGTCCTCGCCCGCAATGGCGGCACATTTGACTGGGGCGTCGGTGTCATCGACGGCAAGCCCACAACCGCTTGTCCGTCAGGCAACTACGGACCGCTGATTCTGGCCGCCCTGGAATACACCGCCCACCTGCATGGGATCCATATCGACGAGGACCGCGTCTGGTTTTCCGGCCTGCGTCCCGGCGGTCACGACTTCACCTATACCCAGCGCTGGAATGACAAAAAATACCAACTCACATGTGACCACGGCCAGCTCCGCGGCAGTCTCAACGGCCGCGAGTTGTTCACCTGCACGGCGGGGGTGCGTGTGGTGACGGATGTCGATGGCAAGATCCTGGAATTGGTGGGAATCAACGCGGAACCGCAGCAGGTCACGCTGAGCGCCGGCGGCAGCCAGTGGCAACTCACCCTCCGCCCGAACCAGGTTTACGGGTTGGATGCTCCGGTGCCCCGGTTGCTGCGTTCCGCACCTTTCAACAACCCATAACTGTAAAACGCTCATGAAAAATTCCTCATTCAAACTGCTAGCTCTCGCCCTGAGCTGCTGCACCCGCTTGGGTGCGGCCCCTGTGGTCAGCTATCATTTGGATACGCCCGAGGAGGTTGCGGCGCTCAAGAACCCGAAACTCGCCTGGACCTCCGAGTCCAAGGTCGGCGGGGCCGGCGGAGCCGTCATCCACGCCGAAAACACCGGCGGGGCCTGGTGTTCCTTTGCCCTGCCCAAGGACTGTCCCGAGGGTGTCCTGACCTGGTGGGTCTACGACCCCATCTTCGAGGCCGGAAAGGGGCTCAGCAGCATCGCATGCAGCTTCTCCGGCATCATCGAGAAGGATGGCAAGCGGCTAACAAAAGGCTACAAATTCGACGACTTCATGGGCCGCTGCTACGGTGGCTGGATGTTCGGCACCGACCTGCTGCGCGACCGCCGCGAGACCAGCGCCGTGCGCCACGCCGGCTGGACGCGCTTCGATGTCGTCAACCCTTCCGGTGCCGAGCCCCAGCCACTCATCGTCTATGTGGACGGCCGCGAAATCTGCCGCACTCCGGAGAAGTTCCTCGCGCTCAGCGGGCTTTCCATCTCCGTCGGCGCTCATGTCACCGGCAACGTCAACATCCCCGTCTATTTCGACGAGATCAGCTACGACGATTCCGCGGCCAGTTTCCGCCCGAGCACCGTCCAAGCGCTCACCCCAAACTGGACCACCCTGCGGGCCGGAGACCCACTGCCCGTTCAAGTGGCCCTGAATCCCAAGGGTGCCCGGGCCGAGACCGGTGAACTTTCTGTCACGCTCTACGACGGCGCCGAGCGTGAACTCCGCAAGGCCACGGTCCAAATTGATTGGGCGAAACAGGGCGACAAGCCACTGACGGTGGATCTGCCCGCCCCGCCACGCTCGGGCTGGTTCTGGGTCGAGGCCAACTACAAGGACAAGAACCTGCCGCTACCCGACATCGTCCGCACCCGGGTCGATGTCCAGCACCTCGCCCACGGCTTCGAGCATCCCACCCACGAGCAGATCGTCTTCGACACGCCGTGGGACTTCCTTGCCGGCCAGTCGGACAAGGACGTCGCCCCCCCGGCGGACTGGGTCGGCACGCAGCACCTCTCCGGGCCCTGGAAGATCTGGGAACAAGTGATTTGTTTTGCCGCGGACGTCACCAACGCCTGGTATCATCGTGCCGTCAACATCCCTGCCGGATGGGCAAACCGGCGTATTTTACTCGACGTCTATCACCCGCAGGGCGCGGTGCAGGTTTTCGCTAACGGCAAGAAGGCGGGGGAAATCAAGTGGCCGGGCGGAGCCCTCGATCTGAGCGCCTATGTCAAGGCCGGCAAGCCGCTCGATCTGGCGCTGCTCGTTGGCCCCACCGACTCGCACGAGTTGCGCGGTCTGCGCGGCGAGGTCTCGCTGCGTTGCGAACCGCTGGGCCCCCGCATCGAGAACGTCGCCGTCCGCACCTACATCGAAGGAGGCAAACGACTCTGGGCGCAGTTCGACTGCGTCGGTCTGACGCCCGGACAATCGTACAAGGTCGAAGCCGCCGCCAGCGCCGCCGGCGACATTGACAAGGCTTTGCCCGGCGTCGCCTTCACCGCCAAGGCGGCCAGCCAAAGTGTCGTGGCCGAAACCTCCTGGGACAGTCCGACTCTCTGGGATGTCGGGTTGCCGTTCCTCTACAGCCTCAACGCCAAACTTGAGGACGCGCACGGCAAAGCGCTCGACACCCTCCGGCCGCAGCGCTTCGGTTTCCGCGAAATCCAGAGCCAGGGCCACCTGATGACGCTCAACGGCCAGCCCCTGAGCCTCTTCGAGATGCGCGGCTTCGCCGAGACCATGACCCGCAATTTTGGCCTTTCCGACTGGATGCGCCGCATGGGTTACAACTCCGCCTACCGCACCGACGGCTATCAGAGTTTCCTCGATCCGAAGTTTTTCGACGAGGCCGGCATCCCCCGCCGGATGTATGCCAGCGACGGCTTCTGCGGCCGCAGCCAAGTCCAAAAGCTCGTTCAAGAGGGCAAGGAGATGGCCGCCGAATACTGGGATGGTGAGACCCGGAAGATCGAGTATTTCATGAAGCGTTTCCGTAACTGCCCCAGCGTGCTGATGTGGAGCGGGCCCTATTACATCGGCACCGACTTGGAGATGAATCCGCTGTTGCAGGACGGCGTCTGGCTCAAGCGACCGAAGGACGACATCGAGCGGCGCACCATTGCTTGGGGCAATCGCGAATACAACCTCATCCATGCCCTCGACCCCACCCGCTACCAGGACGACCTCACCACCCACAACTACAACGACACGATCAACTACCATTTCTACGGCGGGTTCTCGCCCATCCAGGAAATCATCGAGCGCAACGAGCACTGGCGCCAATACGGCGTCAAGCCCCTCTTCCTTGACGAGACCGCCTCGCCCTTCATCGCTGACTGGACCAACGCCCCCTGGGATGGCGGTCACGGTTGCGTCCGCAGAGTGAGCCTCGTGGCCGAGTGGTGCGCCGTCACCCGAGGCGACGCCGCCTTTGTCCGCGATGCCGACGAGGACGCCGGCCTGAAAGCCTTCGAGAAGGCCGCGTTGGCCCAGTTGGCCACGACCGATCAGATCGCCGACCCCCAGAAGCGGGCCGTCGCCAAAGGCGTTGGCAACATCGCCGGGGCAGGGGACGGCTACCCGCTGGTTTGCGACGGAAATCCACTGAACCTCCGCAACCAGGTCTGGCGGGAGCGCGTCCGGGAGAACCTTCTCAACTGGCGCGCCGACGGTGTCGCCGGAATGTGCACCTACCTGAACACCAGCATCGAACTGGCGACGCTTTCCGAGTGCTATGCCCCGGTGGTGGCCTTTCTCGCCGGCACCCCGGAGAAGCGCACGGCCAAAGACCACATCTTCGCACCCGGCGAGACC
Organism: Verrucomicrobiota bacterium; assembly: GCA_037142115.1. Lineage (GTDB taxonomy): Bacteria > Verrucomicrobiota > Verrucomicrobiia > Verrucomicrobiales > Akkermansiaceae > Luteolibacter. The sequence continues at coordinate 8,081 of JBAXBG010000042.1, forward strand.
CTGCGCCGCAGCGTCCTGGCTCTCAACAACGGCCGCCAGGAGTTTAAGGCCGACTGCGCGTGGAAACTCAGTCTAGGTGGCAAGACGGTTGCCTCCGGTGATAAGTCCTTGGCCATCCCCGGCGGCGGACAATACAAGCTGCCCATCGAAGTGGTGATCCCTGCCGGCGGTGACCGGGAGGGCGAGTTATCCATGACCCTTTCCGTCGGCGGCAAGGAACTCTGCTCGGATCGTTGCCGGATCGATATCCTGGCTCCCCGGCCGGTCAAGCACCTCAAGACCCTGGCCCTGGTCGACCCGGAGGGTGACTCTGCCAAGGCGTTGCAGAAACTTGGAGCCGACTTCCAACTCCTGCCGTTCACCGCCGACTTCACCCGCTATGACACCATTGTTTTCGGTCGACGGGCTTTCGACTACGAACTGCAGTTGCTGCCCGAGGGCCTCGACCTCGGCGCTCTGGCCCGGCTCGGGAAGAACGTTTTGATCCTGGAGCAGTCGGAGACGACCTTGCGCGAGCGCTTCAAGTTCCGCACCGAGTATTCCTCACCCCGGGAGGTCTTCGCTCGCGCCGCGGGTTGCCCCCTCTTCGACGGTCTCGCGGACGCCTGCCTGAATTTCTGGCGAGGTTCCGCCACCTTGACCGATGGCTATGCGATCGCCCTTCAGAACCTCAAGCCGGCAAACGAATGCGGCGACGGCGCCTATTACCTTTATACCGGCAACGATGGCAAATCGAAGAAGCGCTTCATTAAATGGGGCAACACCCACAACGTCGCCACCGTGGTCATCATCAAGCCCGACACCGGCAACTACCGGACCTTGGTCGATTGCGAGTTCGCGTTGAATTACGCCGCCGCGTTGGAGTTGCGCGCCGGCGGCGGCACCGTAGTCTTCAACCAGCTTGATGTCAGCGGCCGCAGCCAGGACGACCCCGCCGCCCAACGAACCCTCGCCAACCTGGTGGATTACACCGCTGCGTTGAAACCGCCGGCTTTGCGGAAAGCCGTCTACCTCGGTGGCGACCAGGGCGCAAAGCTGCTGGAGTCGCTCCGCATTGACTTCACGCGGGTCCAGAGCCTCTCCGCGGCCAAACCCACCGAGGCTCTCATCCTGGGCGACGCATCCCCCGTGGGGTTGGCTGATTTCGCCAAGGCCGGCGGGATGGTCTTCTGCCTGCCCCGAACCGACTTCAGCAGCCTGCCCTTCGCCGTCGAGGCCAAATCCAGACCCGTGAACCACAGCATGCTGGGCAAGGCCGCGGCGGATCCGTTGCTGCTGGGCCTGGGCCGCTCCGATTTTTACTGGAAAGGCGACATCCAGATCACGGCCCTGGACAAGGTCGATGGCGCAGCGCTCCTGTTGCCGAGCGGCATCCTGGCCCGCGTGCCTTGCGGCAAGGGTGAGTTCGTGCTCTGCCAGGTCGAGCCCGGCATGTTCGACGTGGACAAGCGATTCTGGCTCGACCGCTCCAAACGTGTCAACGCCCGCACCCTCGTAACCTTGCTCTCCAATTGCGGCGTCGAGATGGCCGCCCCCTACTTCCTGCGCCCGCCCAAGGCCAAGGACGAGTTGGTCGCCGCGGTCGACCTCGCCGGCGACTGGCAGACATGCCCCGGCCTGCCAACCCAGGGGGCCAGTCCCGCCGACGGCCCCGCCTGGCGCGTGCTTGCCCTGCCAGGCACGGCGGGCGGCGATCATGGCACGGTCTGGTATCGCCGGAGCTTCGACATCAAGGAGCTCCCCGCTGGTGCCAACGCCAATATCCTGGTCGGCCAGATCAGCGGCTGCGACCTCACCTTGGTCAACGGTGTCAAAGTCGGCCAAAGCGATCTGGGCAACCACGTCAACGATGTGGCGGTGGTGATCCGCACTTACGCGCTGCCGGCGGGATTGCTCAAGGCGGGCAGGAATGAGATCGCCATCCGGGTTGACTTCGACCGCGGCGGTGCCCTCGGCATGCGCAACAGCGACGGCTCCGTCCATCCGCCCATGACCGTGAACTTCTTCAAGCCCGCCGGGGACTTGGCCGATGCCGCCGAGCCTCTCAGCTTGGAGGGCAAATGGAGCGGCTGCGCCATCGGCAAGGCCGAGGTGGCTTGCCCGCCTGCCACCGACCCTCGCTGGCACGATGTCACAGTGCCCGGCAACTACCAGTCCCAGCATGCCGACTGGAAAAAGTATAACGGGTTGTTCTGGTATCGAAAACGCTTCACGCTCCCGGCAGCCTTGCCCGCCGGGGCCGAGCCCTTCCTGATCATGGGCGGGGTGGACGACTGGGATACCACCTGGCTCAACGGGACCAAGATCGGCCACACCGGCCCGGACAACTTTTTTGCCAGCTCGTCGGCCTGGCACACGCCCCGCGAGTATTCCATCCCGCCGGGCTTGCTCAAGGCGGCGGAAAACGAGATCACCCTGCTGGATGACGACCCGGTCAACGATGGCGGCATCGGCTTCGGCCCGGTGCAGTTGATTTTCGCAGACCCGCAGAAAGTCGAGCGGCGGCGAATGCTGGCGTCCAACTACCTGACCCTGGTCGCCGCGGTGGAGGATCCTTATGTTGGGAGGCACTGGTGATGCGGGCGCTACTATTTTTCCTTTGCCTGTCGATGGCGGCCTGGGCCGCCGAGCCGGTGCCGATGGGCTGGGGCGTCGCCGCCATGACCCAAGCCGAGTTCCAGGCGCAGGTCTTCGCGCACCAGGGTAAGGAATGCCCCTGGGTCGGCCCACCCGGTGACGCATTCAAGCAGGAGAAGATCTACGCCCATCCGGGGCCGTTCGCCTTTCACACGCATTTTCCGCTCGCCTTCCCGGCGGGCTCCGCGCCGCGGCTCCTGGTCAACGGCCTTGCCGACGGCTGCGTGGCGCAACTCAACGGCAAGCCCATCGCCCTGGTCAAGGAACGGCATAAAGGCACCGACCCCTTCGCCACGGAGCGCTGTTTCCTGCTGCCCCCGGAACTGCTGAAAACATTTCCCGCCCACAACTGCCTGGTCATCTGGTCGCCGGCCATCCGCAAGGACAGGGACGAGAAGGTGCCCGCGGTGTCGGTCATCGTCTTCGAGGACCCGGATCTGCTGGCCGAGCGGGAACGCCTCCGCAAACTTCGACAACCCTATTTGTATGAAGTCGGCGACACCGAAGACCCGTATCTCGCCCGCCATTGGTGATCCAACCTAACTCCTCGGGCAACAAACAATAGGGGTCAGTGTGCAAATCTTGACAACTGCTCTTGAGGTCGCGTCGCGGACTGCCGCAATGCCACGCATGGCCTGCGGTTGCAGTTTTCCAGCCGCTGGCCGATTACATTCATCTCAATCCCGTGCGAGCGGGGATCGCGAGACCAAAGGTTGGTGATTCTGTCAAGATTTGCACACTGACCCCAATCTTCCCCGTCTGAAGGCGGGACTACCTACCTCCCCAAGCAACTTCGATTCCAGCGTATGTAGTCCCGCCTTCAGGCGGACTCTGAAGTAACCCGATCTGCCCCGCATGAGTCTGGACGTGACGCCATCCTTGCCCGCACCAAAAAATGCGCGAGCCGTTGACAAAGGATCGTTAAACCGACCGTAGCGTGACACATGTTCAGCGAATCCCCAAGACTGCGCACACTAAGGGACAGACCCTTGGTGTGCTCCAACAAACTCCTGGCGGCCCTGGTCGTGATTCTAGCCGCCGCCTCATGGGGCGGATCCATGGCAAACGCCGCGCCCGCCGCGCCACAGGGCACCTTGTTCCAAAATAACGACCGTTGGACCGCGGTGGGCGACAGCATCACCCACGGGGGAACCTATTACGCCTGGGTCTATCTTTACTACGCGACGCGTTTTCCTGATCGGAAGATCGATTTCTTCAACGCCGGCAACTCCGGCGACGACGCCCACGGCACCCTGAAACGATACGACTGGGACATCCAGCCGCACAAATCGACGGTCGCCTCCATCATGTTAGGAATGAACGACGTGAGGCGCGAGATTTACGGTGACATGCCGCTGACCAATCAACTGCGCGACCAGCGAACCTACATCCTTGAGGGCTACCGCAGTTACATGACCCAACTGGTGAAGCGGCTTCAGGCCGACGGGACGCGGGTCCTTCTGATCACTCCGTCGATTTACGATGAAACCGCCCGCAACCCGCAGAGCGGGGTCCTGACCGGCGTCAACGGCGCGCTCGGGGAATGCGCCACTTTCATGCGCAAGCTGGCCGGGGAAACCGGCTGCTCCGTGATTGATTTCCACGACTCGATGGGGGCGCTCAACGCCAGAATCCAGGCCCAGGATCCCGCCGCGAGCCTGATCAAGCCCGACCGGATTCATCCCAATCCACTCGGCCATTTTGTGATGGCATACCTCTTCCTCAAAGGGCAGCAAGCCCCCGCGGTGGTCTCCAGCGTCTCGCTGGACGCGACCGGCACCAGAGTCCTCGAATCCGAAAACGCCACCGTCGCGGATCTAGCGGTCCGCAACCATGAGGTGACTTTCACGTTGAGCGAAAAAGCACTCCCTTATCCCGTGGACAAGGAGCAGGAACCGGCGCTGGCCTGGGTGCCGTTCAACGACGAGCTCAACCGCGAAATGCTCAAAATCAGCGGGCTCGCTCCCGGCGAATACCAGCTATCCATCGACGGCGATGCGGTGCGGCGGTTCAAATCGGATCAACTGGCCACGGGCATCAACCTCGCCTTGGAGAAAAACACCCCCCAGGCGCGGCAGGCCGCCGGCGTGCTGGAATTGGTCAAAGCCTGGTGCAAGCAAGTGCAGGAAGTGCGCATGACGGCCACCTTCGAGTTCTGGAACCTCGGCGACGTGCCGCACCCGATCGCCTTGGAAGCGGTCCGCGGGCGCGTGCAAGCCGACATGGCGCGCCTCGCCGAGCAACTCAAGGACACCCCCAAGGAACTCTACCAAGTAGACAACTACGCGCGCTACCTGAAAACAAAATCCTGCGAGGCGGCGAACATTGCCATGCTCGGCGAGATCGCCGACAAAATCCGCGCCGCCGCCAGCCCCCGACCCCACGCATACAAGCTGATATGGGTGCAGCCGTAGTTGGAAGGACGCAGCAAACGTCAAACGATCCCCGATCATCATCCCTATGAAACATCGATCCCTCTGCGGCATTGCGGCCGCCTTCCTTGCTGCCGCAACCCTGCTCTCGCCTCGCGCGATGGCCCAGGCTCCCAAAAAGGAAGTCAAACTCGAACCGGCCGTCCTCTACACCAGCCGGGACGGGCTCCCCAACGTCGCGGGCAAACTCAAAGCCGGCGGCGAAGTCAACGTCGTCTTTTTGGGCGGCTCCATCACGGTGGGCGGAGCGTCCCCCAAAGGCTACGTGACGTTCGTAACCAGCTGGCTCAAGGAGCAATACCCTAACGCAAAAATCAACGTCCTCAACAAGGGGATCTCCGGCACCGGGTCCGACTTTGGCGCGGCCCGCTACGACCGCGACGTGCTCGCGCACAACCCCGACCTCGTCCTGATCGAGTTCTGCGTCAACGACGGCGACAGCGACCGCACCGAGTCGATGGAAAAGATGGTCCACAAAACGTGGATGAAGAATCCGAAAACCGACCTCGCGATCTTCTACACGATGGCCCAAACACATCTGGAATCCTATAAAACGGGCAAGCTGCCCCCCTCCGCCAGCGCGCACGAGCGGGTCGCCGCGTTCTATGGAATCCCGAGCCTCGGAACCGTCTTCAACGCCGCCGCTAAAATCAACGCCGGCGAAATCCCGTGGTCGGTTTTCTCCGGTGACGGCTGCCATCCCACCCAGGCCGGCTACGGCTTCTTCGATGACGTCTTCGCCCAGGCGTTGCCGGAATTATTCAAGGCCGCGCCCACAACGCACGAGCTCGGCAAGTCGATCACGCCGAACCTGAAGGTTTATGAAGCGCCCATCGTCACCAAGCCTCTTGAATTCAAGGGCGAGTTCGTGACGGCGAAGGGCGAGAAAGCCGCCAAGGTTTACCCGTTGCCCATTCCCTCCAAAAACTGGAGCGCCCAACCGGTGTTCACCGCCGCGGACGGCAAACCGATCTGGCGGCTCTCCTGGATGCCCAAGACCCTGGGCGGCAAATTCGACCCGGCTTTCGGTGCGGACAAGACCCAGTGGGAGACCAACTCGATGGACTGGTTTGAGGGCGGCCACTGTTTTGCCGGTCCGGAAGGAACCGCACTTTTCGCCCCATACAAAGACGGCTCGGGGCTCAGCATCTCGCGCCATGAGATCGGCATCATCCGGTTCATCGCGCCGGAGACCGGCCGCTACGCCCTCTCGGTCAAATCGGGACCCTGGGTCAGCGTCCCGGGCGACGAGAAATCCATGTCATTCAATGTGCTCAAGCTCGCTTGGGACGGCAAACCCGGCGTGTCATTGGCTTTCCAAAAGGAAGTTAGAAAAGACTCGAAGGGCCTCGCCATCGACCTCGAAACCAAACTGCTCGCCGGCGAGGAATTGGTGTTCGTCCCGGATACCGATCACGCTTTCAGCACCTGGGGTTCCCTCAATATTCTGGTGGGGTTTCTCGGGCCATAGTCGCTTCTGCGCCCGGGATGGGTGATTTTGTCAAGATTTGCACACTGACCCCATTTTTACCCATTCCCGATCATCATCCCCATGCACCACCATCAATCATTAGCAGCATTCTTGTTCGGCTGCGTCCTATCAGCCGCCTCGGCTGCCGAGCCGAGATGGTTCGTCGCCCCGGCCCTGGACCACGCACCCGATATTGAGCGGGGTTTGGCTGATCCCGCATGGGCGAAGGCGCTGAAAATCCCCATCGCCAAGCTCGAGGACGGTCCCGGCGACACCACGAAATACCCGACCGAGAGCTATTGGCTTCGAGCCGGCGGCAGCTTGTTTGTGGCCTTCAAATGCACCAACCCCGGCTCGCCGAGCCTGTGGGCCACCGCCAATCAGTTGCGCGACTCGAATATTTACACCAAGGAATGCATCGAGCTCTATGTCGGCGACTTCGCCGGGGATCTTTACTATCAGCTGGTCGTTGACGCTTGCGGGAACCTCTTTGACGGCCAACGCACGGACTCGAAATGGAACGGCGACTGGAAGCGCAAGGTCGAGCGTCAGGCGGGCTGCTGGACTGTGGTGTATGAGATCCCCGCCCCGATCCTGTCGACGATCTGGGAGCAGGGCTCGTTGATCACCATCAACGCCACCCGGCACGGTTCCAACCCCGACGGCTCCGGCGGCGAGGTCACCGCCCTCTCTCCTCCGGGTGCCCACTCGCCCAAGGAGAGGGTGTTCCTGGGCAGCAGCAATCCGGCGCTGCTGGGGACGAAGCTGGCCCAGGCCGTCACCGCGTTCCAAGCCAACTTCGCCAAGGCGCAATTGCCGCAAAGCGCCAGCGAGAAACTCGCCGCGATGGCTGCGTTCGAGTCCACCTGCGCCGGTGCGGGCGAGGTGTCACTCGTTGGGTACCAGGCACTCTTCGCGCAATATGTCCAGTTCGTGCGGCGGCTTAAGGGCTTGGAGCAGGAAATCGTTTTGAACAACATCTTCGGGGGTAATGGCAATGCGCGTTAACCTCTTGTTGTTCCTCTGTCTAACGCTAGCGGAAGTCTGCGCTTACGAGAAGACAAGTTTCTCTCCGTTCATCGAAATCGGGTATCCGAAGATCCTGCTTTCCTGGAATACTTCAGGACGGATGAGATGAAAGCGATCTACAAGGGTTTCACGGTGGCCGCGCACTGCGACTTTTCCAAAGACGAAACCCCCGAAGGCGTCGAACCCCGCCGGCGCGTCCTGCCGCCTGGCCTCGCTGGGGCCGAAACCGACCTGGCTTAGGCTCTCACATCCTGACTTGCATCCCGGCTCTTCAATCCCGAAGCTTCGCCCATGCAGGTCCTCGCCTTCGAAATCCCGGTCCATGAACTCGAACGCGAGCTTGGCAAGCTCCGCGCCCGCGCCGAGTCGCCAGAGCTTGACCTTTCGGCGGAGATTGCCGCGCTGGAAGTCGATCTGGCGGCGGCGCGGGCCAGCCTTTATGACAACCTGAGCCCATGGCAGCGCGTCCAGATTGCGCGGCACACCCAGCGGCCGTTCATGCTCGACTACGTGGCGCTGGCGTTCACCGATTTCCGTGAGGTCCATGGCGACCGCCACATCGGCGACGATCCGTCGATGCCCGGCGGCTTCGCCCGCATCGGTGGCCAGCGCGTGGTGGTCATCGGCCACCAGAAAGGCCGCGACACCAAGGAAAACCTCAAACGCAATTTCGGCAGCGCCCACCCCGAAGGCTACCGCAAGGCGATGCGCCTGATGAAACTCGCGGAAAAATTCGGGCTGCCCGTCATCACCCTGATCGACACGCCGGGGGCCTTTCCCGGGATCGGCGCCGAACAGCGCAACATCGCCGAGGCCATCGCCTACAACCTGCGCGAAATGATGCTGCTCAAAGTGCCGGTCATCGCCGTGGTCATCGGCGAGGGCGGTTCGGGCGGCGCGCTGGGCATCGGCGTCGCCGACCGCGTGATCATGATGGAGAACGCCTATTATTCGGTCATCAGCCCCGAGGGCTGCGCCGCCATCCTCTGGAAACACCGCAAGCACGCCCCCGAGGCCGCCGAGGCCATGAAACTCGTCGCCCCGGACTTGCTCCAGCTCGGACTCATCGATGATGTGATTGCCGAGCCCGTCGGCGGCGCCCATCACGACCACCAGGCCGCCGCCGCCGCCTTCCGCGACGTGATCCTGCGCCACCTCGCCGAGTTGGCCGTCCTGCCCGCCGCCCAGCTGCGGGCCACACGCTACCAGAAGTTCCGCAGCTTCGGCGATTGGCAGGGCAAGCCATGACCCTGGATCGGAAAATGACCACTGATTTCACTGATTGTACGGATGATTAAGAAGTTACGACGTCATGTGCGTCAGCCTAATAGGTGATCCTGATATCTGTGAGCAAAAATTCACTTCTTTCAGTAAAATCAGTTAAAATCAGCGCAATCAGTGGTCAAATAGCCGCTTCACCCGATTCGATTTTCCCGTTTGACAGCCAGGCCCGCGTAAGAAACATAACCCGGCAGTCGTAACCCTGGAAACCCGTTGCTCTCATCTCACCAATTCCAATTCCAACCATACCTACCATGTCTAGCAAACCACTCAACATCGGCCTCGTCGGCGGCGGCAAAGGCGCCTTCATTGTCCACCCGCATCAAAAAGCCATCCACATGGACGGGACCCGCCGGATTGTCGCCGGAGCGCTCTTCCCCGATGCCAAGATCGCGCTGGAGGAGGCCGCCAACTGGGCCTATCCGATCAAGGGCTACGCCTCGTATGACGAGATGATCGCCGCCAACGCCACCCTGCCCGCCGACCAGAAGCTCGACTACATCCTCATCGTCACGCCCAACTTCGTCCACTTCGATCCCGCCATGAAGGCGCTCAAGGCCGGCATCGCCGTGTTCTGTGAGAAGCCGCTGTGCCTCAACCTCAAGGAAGCCGCCGAGTTGGTCAAAACCTCGCGCAAACTCGGCGTGCCCTTCGCCGTGGCCCACACCTACCTCGGCCACTGGACCACCCGCTTCAGCCGTTACATCGCCCAGAGCGGGTTGTTAGGTGATATCCGCTGGGTCGACAGCTATTACATCCAGGGCTGGCTGGCCACCAAGCTGGAGGCCACCGGCCAGCAGCAGGCCGCGTGGCGCGTGGATCCCAAGCGCGCCGGCGGTTCCGGTTGCGGCGGCGACATCGGCACCCACGCCCTGATGCAACTGCGCTACGTCACCGGCCTGGAGGTCACCGACCTGTCGGCGCAGATGGAAACCTTCGTTGAAGGCCGCCAGCTTGACGACCACCTCACGGTTTACTGCAAGCTGAGCAACGGCGGCAAGGCCATGGTCCGCGCCTCGCAGATTTGCATCGGCTCCAAAAACGACCTCGGCATCACCATCGCCGGCAGCAAGGGCACGCTTTCCTGGCGTCAGGAAAACCCCGAATGCCTCACCATCCACCTGCCTAACCAGCCGGACCGCACTTATTGGCGCGGGGCGGTCTCCGCAGGCGACGGCTTCCTGCCGAAAAACGTCCCCGCCGCGCTGCTGGCCGAGCCGACGATTCCCGCCGGCCACTCCGAAGGCTTCCATGACGCGTTCGCCCGCCTTCATCGCAGCTTCGAGGCCGACGTGCGCAAGTGGAAGGCCGGCAAGAAATTCGCCTGCGACGGCAGTCAATACGCCACCGTCGAGGACGGCTGGACCGGCTTGGCCTTCATCGAAACCTGCCTCAAGAGCAGTGCGAAAAAGGGTGGCTGGACCGCCATGCCGAAGAAGATCTAACGCGCGGCAGGGCGGACCGGCCCGGTCCGCCCTGGCCAGCGGTTTGAACTTGTAGGCGAATCGTTATGCACGAAGATGATTCCTTCGCGGCAACTGGCGGCCAATCCTGGCAAGGTCTGGCAGGCGCTGGAGGAGGAAGGGACCTTGGTCATTTCACGGGATGGGACGCCGCGCGGGCTGCTCATTGCCACCTCGGACGCGACGTTGTTGGAGGATTTGCAGGAACAGGTGCGCAATTGCGCCCGCCGGGCGCTGAGCGCGGTCCGGCGGCGGGCGCTGGCGTCGGGGCTCTCCGAGTTGTCGCCGCAGGAGATTGACAAGGAGATCGGCGCGGTGCGGCAGGCGAGGACGAAACGATGAACCTTCCGGTCTGGGTATTGGATACCCATGTGCTCGTTTCGGGCTTGCTCAGTCCCCACGGACCTCCCGGACGGTTGGTCGATGCGCTCCTGAACGGATACCTGCGCCTCGCCACAGCCGGCCCGCCGCGTTCGGGTGCCAAATGGGAACATGGCCCACGGGATTTCGGCGGCGATTCGCCCCCGGCTGGTTTGGAGCGTCCTTTCAAGGTTGCTCATCGGGGTGGAGCCCGCCACGCTGCGCGCCGTGATCCCCAACATCCTCGCCGAACGCTACGCCTCGCCCGCCCTGCAAGCCATCTGGTCCGCCGACGGACGCATCGTGCTAGAGCGCGAGTTCTGGATCGCGGTGATGAAGGCGCAGCGCGACCTCGGGCTGGATGTGCCGGCCGAGGCCATCGCCGCCTACGAGCGGGTGAAGGACCAGGTGGACGCGGCCTCGATCATGGCCCGTGAGAAGATCACACGCCACGACGTCAAGGCCCGGATCGAGGAGTTCAACGATCTGGCGGGACACGAGCAGGTTCACAAGGGCCTGACCTCGCGCGATCTCACCGAAAACGTCGAACAGCTCCAGGTCTATCGGTCGCTGCTGATTGTGCGCGACAAGACAGTGGCCGCCTTGCGCCGGCTGCGCGAGCGCTCCGAGCAATGGAGCGAGCTGGTGCTCACCGCGCGCACCCACAACGTGGCGGCCCAGCCGACCACGCTGGGCAAGCGGGTGGCGATGTTCGGCGAGGAGTTGTTGGACTCGCTGGCCGCGCTGGAGTCCGTCATTGCCAATTACGCGGCGCGCGGGCTGAAAGGTGCCGTGGGCACCCAGATGGACCAGTTGTCGTTGTTCGACGGCGACCCGGCCAAGGTGGCCGCGCTGGAACAACGGGTGGTGGCCCACCTCGGCATGCCCGCGGTGTGGACCAACGTCGGCCAGGTCTATCCGCGCTCGCTGGATTTGCGGGTGGTCGCCGCGCTCACCGACCTGTGCTCGGGGCCGTCGTCGTTTTGCAAGACGCTGCGCCTGATGGCCGGCCACGAAACCGCCAGCGAGGGGTTCGCCCCCGGCCAGACCGGTTCGAGCGCGATGCCCCACAAGATGAACTCGCGCTCGTGCGAGCGGGTCAACGGGTTCCATGTCATCCTCAAAGGTTATCTAGCAATGGCCGCCGGCCTGGCCGGCGACCAATGGAACGAGGGCGACGTGTCGTGCTCGGTGGTGCGCCGCGTCATGCTGCCGGATTCGTTTTATGCCGTCGACGGGATGTTCGAAACCTTCCTCACCGTGCTCGACCAGATGGATGCTTACGAGGCGGTGATCGCCGCCGAGACCGCCCGCTATCTGCCGTTCCTGATGACCACCACCATCATGATGGCCGCCGTCAAGGGCGGCGTCGGCCGCGAGACCGCCCACGAGGCGATCAAGGAGCACGCCGTGGCCACCGTCAACGACCTGCGCACCGGCGCGGTGGAGCGCAACAATCTGATCGAACGGCTGGCGGCGGACACCCGCCTCGGACTGTCGCGCGCGGCGCTCGACGCGATCCTCGCGCGCGGCGACCGCGAGAGCGGCGCGGCCAGGACCCAGATCGCGGCCTTCGCCGGAGCGGTTAGAAAGCTGGAGGCCGCGCATCCGCAGGCCGCGGCCTACGGCCCGGGCTCGATCCTGTGATCTTGGACCTCCTGACCTCTGCCGGAGTTTTGAGCGGCGTTTGGGAAATCCATGGATCCGCTTTGGCGCCGGGCAGAATGCCCGGGCCACCGTGGCGCGGGCATTCTGCCCGCC
>JBAXBG010000043.1:0-19478 GCA_037142115.1 Verrucomicrobiota bacterium
AATACACAGGTAGGGCGGTCCGGCCCGGACCCAACCCCGCCGCGCCCCAGGCGCAAAGCGGTGCTTTCCGTGCGTCCGGACCTGCGCTATAACACGCGCCATGGCCCACTCACTATCCACGCCGGAGCATCCGATCCGCCTGATCCTCATCGAAGATCACGCGGATTTCCGCGAGTCGGTGTCGATGGTGCTGGAGAAGCGCGGCGGCTACCACTGCGTCGGAGGATTCTCCACCATGGAGGACGCGCTGGAGGCGATGCGCGGCGGCTTGGTCGCCGACCTGGTGCTGTCGGATCTGGGCCTGCCCGGCATGAGCGGAATCGAGGGCATCCGCAAGGTGCGCGAATTGCTGCCCGAGGCACGGGTGCTGGTGCTGACTGCCTTCACCGACAAGACCAAGGTTTTTGCGGCACTGGAAGCGGGCGCGCATGGCTACCTGGTCAAGGCCGGCAGCGCGCTGCGCTTGCTCGAAACTCTGGAGGAGGTCCTCGCCGGCGGCACCCCGCTCGATCCCAAGATCGCAGGCATGATCCTGCAGACGTTCCGCAAACTCAGCCCGATCCCTGAGGCGGAATCGCTCTCCGGTCGCGAGTGCGAGGTGCTGCAGCTCGCCGCCAAGGGCCTGACCCGCCAGGAAATCGCCGACAACCTCACTCTCAGCCAGCATTCGGTGACCGAATACATCAAGCGCAGCTTCGACAAACTTCACGTGCGCAACTTGCCGGCCGCAGTGAGCGAGGCGATCCGCCGCGGATTTCTGGATCTGTCCTGAGACCGCGCCGATGCCCGCACACCCGTGTCCCACATTTTAGTGACATGACAAGGATCCGCTTCTTGCGCATATTTACGCCGTCGAGGGGAGGGATCCCCCGGTTTCAACAACAATTCATGACAGAATTACAAGGGGTCGCGCGGGGGCGCGGCCCCTTTTGTTTGCCGGAATGCAAACAAAAGGTCCAAACAAAAGGTCTGTCCCTTAGGGAGTGATAACTCCTTGGCATCGACAGCACGGGATTCGGCGCTAGGCTGGCGGTGGATGACCCTCAAAGAACTCGGCTGGAATCCCGAATTTGAGTCCGCCTTCGCGCCTTACCGTGCGAAAGGCTGGGTGCCCGCACGCTTGATCCGCGAGTCGCCGATCAATTTCGGGGCCTTCCTCGGCGACGGCGAGGAGATCGACGTGGTGCTGTGCGGGCGGGTCTGGCATGAAGCCACGTGCGATGCGGATCTGCCGGCGGTGGGCGATTGGGTGGCGGTGGAGCTGGGCAACGACAACCGGGACCACGTGATTCGGGCGACCTTGCCGCGCAAGTCGTGTTTTTCGCGCAAGATGCCCGGCAACAGCTCGCAGGCCCAGGTGATCGGTGCCAACATCGACATTGTGGCGGTGGTCACGGATGCCGGCGCGGATTTCAACGTCCGCCGGATGGAACGCTACTTCATGCTCATCGAGCGCAGCGGGGCGAAAGCCGTCGTGCTGGTCAACAAGTGCGATCTCTATCCGGTTGAACAAAACCGCCAGGCCGCCGCCGACATTGCCGCGCTGTGGGACGGTGCCCGCGTCCACATCACCAGCGCGTTCAACGGTGCCGGACTCAAAACCCTCAAGAAATATCTCAAGAAGGGCGTCACCATGTGCATCGTCGGCTCCAGCGGCGTCGGCAAATCCACCATCGTCAACCAACTATACGGCGAGGAGTGGCAGTGGACCAGCGAGTGCAACGAAACCACCGGCAAAGGCCGCCACACCACCACCTCGCGCGAACTGGTGCCGCTGAGCGGCGGCGGCATGCTCATCGACAATCCCGGGATGCGCGAAATCCAGATGTGGACCGATGAGACCACGCTGCGCGAAAGTTTTTCAGACCTCGAGACGATAGCCGCGGATTGCAAGTATGCCGATTGCAGCCACCGCCAGGACGCGGGCTGCGCGATCCGCGCCGCCGTGGCCAATGGCACCCTGGATGCGGGACGTCACGAACATTTCCTCAACCTGGAAAGCGAAATCGCCGCCCTGACCAAACGTGCCGAAAAACGCCAGATGGCCGTCGAGCGCTGGGCGAAACGCAACCGCCGGGTCCAAGCCCGCAACCTCAACGACCGCATCCAACTCGAGCGCGACGAGCGCGGTGATGTCTGAGCGTGGTTCCGAATGGCGCTGACTTCACGGTCTGAAGAAACCGCCTGAAGGCGGTACTACATACCTCCCCGAGAACGTCGCTTCCAGTGTAGGTAGTCCCGCCTTCAGGCGGACTCTGAATTCACCTGGCCCGTGCCACATGAGTCTGCAGTTAGCGCCATGCCGAGCGGTTCCCGCTTGCTGCCGGGTCGGGAACGGGCAAGGCTCGCGCCATGGAATCCACTCGCTTCCCATCCGGCCTGCGCCGGTGGATGCTGACCGCCTGTGTGCTCACCGCTTGTTGGAGCGGTCCCGCCCAGGGGCAGATTGCCGCCTTGAAAAAGATCGCGGAATCCCAGGCCCCCGCGGCACCCGCCCCCCAGGAAAAACCCGATGAGGCCCGCGCCCGGCTCGAGCAGTGGCTGCAGGCCGCCCGGGATACGCTAGCGCGGTTAGAGGCTCCGGCCGCAGCCACGACCCTGCCTGTGGGCATCACCCCCGATGAACTGGAGGCTCGCCGCCGCAACCTCGAGCAAATCGTCATCACCGCCACGCGCCTGATCAAAAGCCTCAGCGCCTGTGCCGACGCCCGCAAAGATCTGGAAAACTCGCGTGCCGAGGACGCGGCATGGACCGGGTTTCAGGAAAAGCCGCCCTATTCGCTGCTGGTGGTCGACGAGTTGCTCAACGAGCGCGACGCGATCAAGGCCAAGCTCGCCTCCTGCCAGTCCTCGCTGTCCAATTTCGAGGGCCTGCTGACCACCACTGTGGCGGAAACCAAGGCCTCGGAAGAAGTCGTGAGCAACTTGATTGTCGCCGCCCAACACGCGACGGAGGCCACCCTGGATGCGGTCAAATGGCGGTTGGAGGCGGCCCGCGGGATCTCGCGTCAGCTTGCCGCCCGCGCCGCCTCGATCCAGAGCAATAGCGAAACCCTCAGGGACCGGATTGCCGCCGCCACCATCGATCTGGCGTTGGTAGATCGCAAGGTGCGAATCGCCAAGGCCTCCGCCCGCTTCAGCGATGAAGATCTGGCCAAAATCGCCAAACTGTCCGAGGCCCACAAACAAGGCCTGCGCAAGGAGAAGGACGTCGTCGCCAAACGTCTCAAATCCGCCCTGGCCGCCCGCGCGCAAGCCCAGGCGGCACTCGATGCCGTGGCGTCCGCATCACCTGCCGACAAGGACCAACCGGCAGGCCTGGAGCTTGCCAAGTTCCGCCTGGAAGTCACCGAGGGGCGGGTCGAGTCCCTGCAGTTTCTCACCGAAGGCCTGGATGGCCTGACCCAGATTGAAAACCTGCAGTGGCAGGCCTATCAGAACCGGCAGGTCCTGCTCAAGGCCGCCACCCCGGCCGAGCGGGACAAGATGCTCGACGCTCTGGAGACGCTTCTCAAACGGGCCCAGGTATCAGAAAGCGTCCTGAACAATGAAATGGCCGGCAGCAACGCCGACCTGAGCAAATTGGAATCGCGCGCCATCTCGATCAGCTCCGAGGATCCGCGCTTCAGCCTGCTCAACGAACAACGGGCGGCCAAAAGTGAAAGCCTCGCCATGCTCCAGCGCATCTCCCAGGCGGTGATCACGCACCGCAAACAGCTGGATCGCTGGGTCGCGGAATATGCCCCGGCCCCCCAGGAGCAGGGGATTTTGGAACGGGCCAGCACCGTCAGCAAGGCCGGCGGCAGCGCACTGAAAAAAATCTGGTCCTACGAAGTGATGAGTTTCGAGGACAAGATCGTGGTGCAAGGTCAGACGATCACCGGCACCATCCCGGTCACGCTGGGCATGTTGGTGCGGGCATTGTTATTTTTTCTCATCGGCTACGTGGTTTTTTCCCGTCTTGCCCAGCGCATCCAGCACAGCCTCGTCACCCGCGGCCACATCGCCGAAGCCCAGGCCCGGACCCTGCGCAACTGGGCGATGATCGTCATCGGGGTGTTCCTCGCCGTCGGCACTTTGTCGTTCCTCAAAATCCCGCTGACCGTGTTTGCGTTTTTCGGCGGCGCGCTGGCCATCGGCCTGGGCTTCGGCATGCAGACGCTGATCAAGAACTTCATCAGCGGCATCATCGTGCTCGCCGAGCGCAAGGTCCGCGTGGGCGACGTGCTGGACGTCGAAGGCATCATCGGCACCGTCATTGAAATCAACACCCGCTCCTCGATCCTGCGCAGTTCCGACGAAGTGGAAACGATGATTCCCAACTCCTTGTTCCTGGAAAAGCGGGTGACCAACCGAACTCTCAGCAGCGCCAAAATGCGTCGCAGCCTGCGCGTCGGGGCGGCCTACGGCTCGTCGCCGCAAAAAGTGATGGAGATCCTCAGCGATGCCGCGACCCGCCACGGTTTGGTCCTGAAGAGTCCCGCGCCATTCGCGGTGCTGGACGACTTCGGCGACAGCGCGCTGATTTTCAGCCTCTACTTTTGGCTGGAGCTCAAAGGTGGCACGAACGCCATGATCGTGGCCAGCGACCTGCGCCTGATGATTGAAAAACGCTTTGCGGAGGCGGGCGTGAGCCTGCCCTTTCCGCAGCGCGACGTGCGTCTCGCCACCGAACACCCGCTCCAAATCGAGTGGCTGGGAGTCCCGCCGGACCGTTAGGGAGCCGCGGTCAGAGGCCAGACCGAGCGCTTGGTGCGGCCCCTCGGTCTTCTTCCTTCTGTCCCCTTCACTCGCCCGGCCAAGTGGTCACTTGCATTTTGAGAGCTGACCTGAGCCGAGGCCGGCGCGGACGAGGAGCGGGTCGAGCTCGGGGTCGCGGCCCATGAAGCGGCGGTAGAGTTCGTCGGCGGGGGCGGAGTTGCCCTGGCTGAGGATGTGCTCGCGGAACGAGCGGCCGGTATCCGGGTTGAGGATGCCTTCGTTCTGGAAGCGGGTGAAGGCGTCGGCGTCCAATACCTCCGACCACTTGTAGGAATAATAGCCGGCGGCATAGCCGGTCGGACTGCCGAAGACATGGCCGAAGCGCCGCAGCATCGAGGGCGACTCGGATTTGAGCGGCGGCCGGTAGTCGGCCAGAATCTCGCGGTCCACTGCGTCGAGGTCCTTGCCGAGCCAGGCCGGCAGGTGGATGTGGAGTTCGAGGTCGAGTTTGGCCATGGCGAGCTGGCGCATGAAGCCTGAGGCGCTGAGGTAGTTGCGCGCGGCGATCATCTTGGCGAACAGCGGCTCGGGGATCGGCTCGCCGGATTGGTGGTGGCGGGCGAACAGGTCGAGCGACTGGCGGTCCCAACAGAAGTTCTCCATGAACTGGGACGGCAGCTCGACAAAATCCCACGGCACGTTGGTGCCCGAGAGCGACTTGACCGGCACCTGGCTGAGCAGGCCGTGGAGCAGGTGGCCGAACTCGTGGAAGATGGTTTCCACCTCGCGGTGGGTCAGCAGCGCGGGCTGGCCGTCCACCGGCGGGCTCATGTTGCCGATGATCAGGCCGAGGTGCGGCTCGCCCAGCGCGCCGGTGTGCAGCGAGTTCATCCAGGCACCGCCGCGCTTCGACTCGCGCGGGTGCCAGTCGGCATAGAACGACCCGAGGTGGGCCGCGCTCTGCGAGTCGTGGATTTCGTAAAACGCGACCTCGGGGTGCCAGGTCTCGATTTTGGATTTTGGATTTTGGATTTCGGAGGGGGAGGCATCCACCTCCAGATGGATCGTTTCCAACTGCCTGATCGTGATGCCAAACAGGCGCGAGGCGATTTCAAACATGCCGGCCATGACGCCATCGACCGGGAAGTAGGGCCGCAGGGCCTCGTCGTCGAGATCGTAGTTTTCCTTGCGTTGGCGCTCGGCCCAGTAGGCGGATTGCCACGGTTCGAGGGCCTCGACCGGCTGGCCGGTGGAGGCGGCCTTGTAGGCGGCGAGCTGGCGGTAATCGGCGAGGAACGCCGGCCGGATCCGGGCATGCAGGTTTTCGATGAAGGCGAGCGCGCCGGCACCGGTCTTGGCCATGCGCCGCAGCAACGTCAGATCGGCGAAGTGGGGGTGGCCGAGGATGGCGGCCTTTTCGGCGCGCAGCGCCAAAATCCGCCAGACTAACGCAGTGTTGTCATGTTCGCCGCGGTCGCCCACCTGCGAGGACGCCTCCCAGACCTGGTGGCGCAGCGCGTCGTCGTGCGCGTATTGCATGATGGGAAACATCGAGGGAAACTGCAGGGTGAAGCGCCACGCGGGTTGGTCGTCGGTGGCCAACCCCTTGGCGCGGGCGTTGGCGGCGGCCCCGGCCATGGCCGAGTCCGGCAAGCCGGCGAGCCGGGCGCTCTCGGTGATGACGAGGTCCCAGGCGTTGGTCGCGTCGAGCACGTGCTCGGAGTATTGCTTGGTGAGCTTGGACAGCTCGGACTCGATGGCGGCCACCCGGGATTTTTGCGGCGGCGGCAGGTCGGCCCCGGCCTGGCGGAAGTCGGCCAGGGTCTCGGCGACAAACCGTTGCTGGATCGGGGCGAGGGTTGTTATGTGAGAGCTTTCGCCCACCGCCTTGAGCACGGCCCACAGCCGCTCGTTGAGCGGGATCGAGGAATAGAACTCGGTGACCTCGGGCAGCATCTGGTTGAGTGCCTCGCGCTGCGGCGGGTTGTCGGCAACCGAGTCCAGATGGTTGAGCCGCTCCCAGCCACGACTGAGTTCTTCGGTGGACTGCTCCAGCGCGAGGAAGGTCGACTCATAAGTGGCGGCGGCCGGGTCTTGGGCACAGATCTCCTCAACTGCCTGGCGGGAGCGAGCCAGCGCGTGGCGGATGTCCGGGGCGATGTGTTCGGGCGTGAGGGTCGACCAGCGGATATGGAAATCGGGTGCGAGGAAGGGGTGGTGCATGCGGGATGTGTTATCAGAGGAAGTCGCCGGCAGGCTGCGTCACAGCCCCGAGCAGCCGCTATAGTCCAGATAGGTTCCGGTGGGCACGGCCACCGAGCGCCACTCGCGCTTGAGGCTGCGGTGTTGGTTGATGAACTCGGTGGGGTCGGCCCAGTGGATCATGTCGGCGGGCACGTTGTTGCGCTGCATGCCGATGGTGAGGTCGTGGCGCATTTCAAAATGGAGGTGGGCGGGATACATGCCGAAGTTGCTACCAATGGCACCGATGAGCTGGCCGCGTTTGATGACTTGGCCGGTGGTGACCAGGATCTTGGAGAGGTGGCCGTTGAGGGTATCGATGAACTTCACCTGGCCGGTGGCCGGATCGCGGTAGCCATGGCGGGTGAGGACGACGTTGCCCCAACCGGCGTGGACGTTGTTGGCAAAGGTGACGATGCCGTCGGCAATGGCGTAGACCGGATCGCCGTAGTCGGTATCACCGCCGGCACGGCCGTTCCAATCCTCACCGAAGTGCTGGGGTGGCCGCAAGCGCAGACCTCGCGACTTGTAGTAGCCCTCGGCATTCGGTTTGCCCACCGGGAAATCAAAGCCGTCAGCCAGATTCACCTGGGTGGCATGAGCCACGGATCCCCCGGCCCAAGTGCAGGCCGCCGCCAACATCCAGGCGGCGAGGGGTGCCCGCCAATTTTTCCGCACGTGAACCATCCGCAGGAGTTCACGCGCGGAAGGTGGCCGTCGCAAGTGCAAAAGCCGACAGTGCAAAAGCGGTCCGCCACCGGGATGATCCGCCCGACTTTACAAAGTCAGCGACCTCGTCATAAGCTGCCCGCCGATGAAACTTCTCACCGGCATGACGATAGCATTGGTTACGACGTTACAGGTATTGGCGCAGGAGCCGCAGGCGATTCCGCTGTGGCCGGGGGCCGCACCCGGGGCGCTAGGCACCGACAGCAAAGACATTCCGACGCTCACCCCGTATCTGGCCCCACCCGAACTGGCGACTGGCGCGGCGGTGGTGATTTGTCCCGGCGGCGGCTACGGCGGGCTCGCCGGGCATGAAGGCAAGGGGTATGCGCTGTGGCTCAATACCCAGGGGATCGCCGGCTTCGTGCTCAAGTATCGGCTCGGCAGCGCGGGCTACCGCCATCCGGTGATGCTCAACGACGCCGCCCGCGCCGTCCGCCTGGTGCGGGCCCGGGCCGCCGATTGGAAGATAGATCCCAAGCGTGTCGGGATCATGGGGTCGTCGGCCGGCGGCCACCTGGCCTCGACCTTGCTCACCCACTTTGATGCGGGCTCGGCCACTGCGGAGGATGTCGTCGAGCGCCAGAGTTCGCGGCCGGACCTGGGGATTTTGTGTTACGCGGTGATTTCCATGGGCCCCAACACCCACGGCGGATCCAAGGCCAATCTGTTGGGAAAGGAGCCGTCCGCGGAGTTGGTGGCGTCGCTTTCCAACGAATTGCAGGTCACGCCGCAGACGCCGCCGTGCTTCCTCTGGCATACGTGGGAGGACGGGGCGGTGAAAGTGGAAAACACCCTGGACTTCGCCCTCGCCCTGCGCCGCGCCGGCGTGCACTTCGATTTGCACATCTACGAAAAAGGCGGTCACGGGCTCGGCCTGGGCAGCTGCGAATATGATCCTGGCAAGTGGCTGGACTGGACGCGCGATTGCGCGTCGTGGCTCAAGATCCAGGGGTTCGGCAAGAAGTAACGGCCGCCTCACCTGGCCAGCACGCCGCGAATGCGGAAGTCGTCGCCCAGCTGGGTGAGCTCGGTTTCCGTCAGGCGCAGCGAGGCGGGCAGGTGCGCGCCGGCCAGCGCCAGGGTAGGTCCGCCGCAGAGCATCGGCGCGCAGTAGATGACGACTTCATCGACCAGGCCCGCCGCCAACAACGCGGCGGAGAACACCCCGCCGGCTTCGGTCATGGCGGTGAGAACCCCTTGCTCGCGGGCGAGATCGCGCAACGCGCCGGCCAGATCGCGGCCGGAGCGGATCAGGGTGCGGTCGCGCCATTCGTCGGTGAACAAGGGCGCGTCCCGCGGCAACGACTCCGGCGCATCCGAAAAGACCACCCGCCACGGCTGCGCCCGGCCGGCTAACAATTCAGGTGCCCGGAGGGTCAGCGCGGGGCGGTCGTTGCGCACGGTGGCACCGCTGGTGAGGATGGCGTCCGCAGTGGCGCGGAGTCGTTGCACGTCGTCGCGGGCGGTCGGGCCGGTGAGCCAGCGGCCTTCGCCCGGTGGCCGGGTGATGCGGCCGTCCAGACTCATCGCGGTTTTCCAAATCACCCACGGCAGGCCAGTGGCCCGGACTTTGGCAAACGGCCGCAGCAGGCGCTCCGCCTCGTCCCGGCACACCCCCACCGTGACGGCAATGCCCGCCGCACCTAGCAGGTCCGCGGCCCGCCCGGCATGGTCCGGATTGGGGTCCTCACAGGCATAGACGACGCGCGCCACCCCGGCCGCGATGAGCCCGTGCGTGCAGGGCGGCGTGCGGCCGTGGGTCGAGCACGGCTCGAGCGTGACATACACGGTGGCGCCGCGCACCGCCTCCGCGCCGTGCCTGGCGCACGCGTCGGCCAGCGCCTCGCGCTCGGCGTGGGGCTGGCCGGCGGCGTGGTGCCAACCGCTGCCTAACAAATCGGCGCCGCTCACGACCACCGCGCCCACCGGTGGGTTGGGCGCGGTGCGGCCGAGGCCCAGGCGGGCCTGGGCGAGCGCGAGATGCATCCAGTGGTCGTCGGTCATGGCGGTGAAGCAGTCAATTAGGGGTAACACGCTGGCGAATCAGGGTGGCACGCGCGGGGCGGGTTGAACAGCTTTTGCGCGGGGTGCCGGGCCTCACAGGTCGGCATTGCGGTGCGGGCCGCTGGCGGTTAGGCCGGAGCACACGATGCAGCGCTCGAGCACGGCGCCGCCGGCGACGCGGCCGCCGGCCCAGACGACCGAGTCGCGGACCCGGGCGCCGGCTTCGATGACGGCACCCGGACCGATGATCGAGTTCTCGACGCAGGTGTCGGGCTGGATGACGGCCAGCGGGTGGATCGCCGGTCCGAGGGCGAGCTGGCTGTGCGCTAACAGATAGGACTCGCGGTCGCCCAGGTCGAGCCACTCGCCCTCATCGAGGACGATGGCCCCGAGTTGCCCGTGTTGCGCCAAGGTCAGGAACGCGGGAATGACCGAGATTTTTTCGCCGGCGGGCAGCAGCTCGCGGAAGCCGGCACTCACGCAGTAGATGCCGGTGAACAAGTGGCTGCCCTCGGCGCGCCCGAGGCGGCCGCGGATGTCGGTGACGCGGGTCAGCGAGGCATCCAGCGCGATGTGTTTGGCGTGGCCGTGGGTGCGCAGGGCGAGGGTCACGGGCAGGCCGGAAGCTTGATGAGCGGCGATGAGCCGCTCCAGAGGCAGGGTGGAGAACACGTCGCCATTGTGGACGAGCAGCGGTTCGGCCCCGGTCCAGGCGGCGATGTTTTTCAACCCGCCGCCGGTTTCCAGCAACACCGGCTCGTCAAACAGGGCGAGCTCGCAGCCGTCCCAGGACCGGCGGACGGCGGGCCGGCCGTTGGCTCCAGCCAGCGGAGCTTGGCCATCTAACGAAGGGCCGCCGAACCCGTTCCAGGCATCCGGCAAGTGGTGGGTGTTGATGGCGAAGCGGCGGATGCCGGCCCGCGCGCACGCGTCGAGCGCCCAAGCCGCCAGCGGGCGGTGGAACAGCGGCACCAGCGGCTTGGGCAGGCGGTCGGTGAGCGGGCGCAAGCGGTTGCCAAGTCCGGCGCCAAGGATGAAGGCCTGAGTCACGGCCTTGCTTTGGCGGGTGCGGCCCGGCGTTTCAAGCCCGCATGCGGGTTTTTGGGGAAATGATCGCAACGCAGAGGCGCGGAGGGCCGAATGGCGCTTACTTCAGACTCATTTGGACGAGCTGGGTGGATTCAGAGTCCGCCTGAAGGCGGGACTACCTACACTGGAAGCGACGTTCTCGGGGAGGTATGTAGTACCGCCTTCAGGCGGTTAAGTTCGCGCGATCCGGGTCAGGTCCCGAGGGATTCAAGCCCGCAGGAGGTATTTTTGGCCGGTCCTGCGCCAAAGCGCGGCTGGACAAGCGGGTGATCCTGCGCGATGGACAAGCAGCTCCAGATGACTCTCGATGACTCAGATCGTTCGCTGTTGTGCGACTCCCACCGCGAGGAAGTCGCCAGCCTGGTGACGCATGCCATCGGGGTGGCGTTCAGCGTGGTGGCGCTGGTGGTGATGCTGGTGATGTCGGCCGGAGACGCCCTGAAAGCGGTCTCGGCGGCGGTCTTCGGCACGTCGCTGGTGTTGTTGTATTCCTCATCCACGCTCTATCACCTATTCACCTCGCCGCGGTGGAAGGCGCGGTTCCAGGCGTGCGACCACGCCTGCATTTACCTGCTGATCGCGGGCTCCTACACGCCCATCTCCCTGATTACCCTGAGGGGGGCGTGGGGGTGGTCGTTGTTCGGCGCGGTGTGGGCGATGGCGCTCGGCGGCGTGCTGGCCAAAACGCTGTGGCAGGGGAAAAAAGACCATTGGATTTCCACCGCGCTCTATCTGCTGATGGGCTGGCTGATCGTGTTCGCGTTCGGCCCGCTGCTGCGCGCGATGCCCCCCGCCGGGATCGGCTGGCTGGTGGCCGGCGGCCTGGCCTATTCGCTCGGGGTGGCGTTCTTCGCCTGGCGCCGGCTGCCGTTCAACCACGCGATCTGGCACTTGTTCGTGCTGGCCGGCAGCGTCTGCCACGTGCTCGCGGTCTGCCTGTTTGTGTTCCGTTAGCCTGGCGAGGAATTCGGCCGTTTGGCGACGGAGCGCGAGTCTCCAGACTCGCCGGGCTGAAGCCCGCGCTCCATGGCGCATGTTCACCTTTCGGGTTAGGGCGCGGCCGGCAGCTTGAGGACGGCGATGTTGGCGATGGTGCCGTTGTAGAAATAGTCCTTGCCTGAGGCCACGCCGATTTGGATCGCGCCAGTGTAGGGCGCGGGCAGCGCCATTTCCTTCATGGTGTCGGTCTGGCCGTCGATGACCAGGGTGGCGTAGGTGCCATCGAAGCGCAGTTCGATCGTGTAGCTGCGGCCGGTTTCCAGGACCAGCTTGGAGCCGATGTGGGCGGCGCCCGCGGCGGTGAACACGTCGGTGCCGAGGCGCATGTCGCCGCCGAGCACCAGCCGGAAGCCGCTGGTGCCATAGGCCATCGCCTGGAACAAGCCGCCGCAGAAGCCGCCGGGCTTGGCCGCGGGGGTGAGCGTCATCCTCACCGCGAAGGGCTGCGAGCCCATCGCGCCCAGGCCGGGCAGCTCCTTGGTTTCGCCCGACAGTGACTGGCCGCCGGCGAATTGCAGGCCCTGGCCCGGGGCCGGAGTCGGCGCGGTCGCGCCCGCCTTGAGGGCACCGCCGCCGGGAACGTGATTGGCCACGGCTCCCGCGGCCAATTCGCCGAGTTGCCACTCGCCCACCGCTTCGGCGCGCGGGCCGTGGTTTTTGCTGACCCCGCCGCTGATGGCCACCACCACGAACTGGGTGGGCACGAGGTTGCCGATCACGTCGATGGCGGCGATTGTTTTGTTAGGAAACGGGTTCGTCCATTCGGCGCTGAAGAGGCCCACCGGGGAATGCACCAGGTTGCGGCCGGTCCAGGCGACCGCCGCGCCACTGATCGGCTGGGGCACCCAGTAATCGCCCACTTCGATGCCAAAGCGGATCGGGAAGGTGGCTGTGGTGGCGTCGTCGTAATGGATGAGGTAATTGGCCACCACCGTGTTGGGGTCCTTGGGCGACCAGCCGGTGGCGTGCAGGAACCAAAGCTTGTCGGCCTTCTTGCCCACCTGGATGCCCTTGGCCTCGGCGGGCAGCTTGGCACCGTGGTCGCCGCCGCGCAGGCTGATGATCGAGTGGTTGTCGGTCTTGCGCGCGTCGGTCAGGGCGAACGGCCGCCCGGCCAGGGTCACCAGCGCGGGGAACGGCTCCGACTCGGTCTCCATGCCGGTTTCCACGCCGCCCGCCTTGCCCACATGGTTGATCAGGAAGAAGCGCATGTCGCTCTCGCCATCATCGGTCCAGCCGCCCTTGCCGTCGTTAGGCACGCGGTCGTAATACCCCATGTTGGCCACGGGCTGCAAATTCAGCGGAAAGTAGTCGTATTGGGTTTTGTCGACGTTGGAGCGCACTTCGGCGCCGAGGTTGGACGCCAGCGACGAGACCAGGCGGGTCACCTTGTCGGTCTCCGAGCCGAGCGCCTTCTCCCAGGTCAGCGTGTCGAAGAGCAGCGCGCCCTGGCCGACGGGCACCCGGACTAACAACGCCGGCTCGGTCAGGCGCACGCCGGCCTGCACGGTGGGCAGTTGCAGGACCTCGCCGCCGAGCGGGGCGGTCGGCTGGGCGGCGCCGAAGTAGTCGTTGCGGGCCTCGAGGTCGATCTTGGTCCAGAAGAAATCCTGGGACGACAGATTGTTGATCCACGGGTCTTCGGAGCGGCGGATCGCCGACTGCACGCTGGCGTCGCGCGGTTTCAACTCGGGCTTGAACGGGAACAGCGACGCCACCTTGCCAAGGGTCGCGGTGGCGAACCCGTGCAGCCAGAGGTGGCCGCCTTTCGTGAGATAGCCGCGGATTTCGGCGAGCTGCGCCGGGGTGGGATCGAAGCTGGCGTCCAGCAGGATCGGGCCGCGGCCTTTCAGCCCCGGCTCGGTGACCACGCCCGCGGCCTTGAGCGCGGCGCGCAGCGGCCGCGCGTCGGCACCGGCGAGCACCCGCAGCGGCGACGCGTCGGCCGGCTGATAGGTTCCGGCATAACGGATCATGTTCGCCAGCAGCGGGCCCGCGGCGGGTTCCGCGTCGAGGCGCCCGATCAGGTCGAGCGAGGTGAGCACGAACGTGCCGCGGCCGAGCGGCACCTCGACCAGCGGGGTCCAGTTCAAGCCGTAGAGGCCGCCGGAATCGAGCAGGGCGTGGAAGTTGCCGGCGGCGGGTTTGCGGAACGTTTTGAGCGATACCAGGTGATCGGGCCGCCAATACGAGAACTGGGCGTCCTCCAAGCCGGCGGTGATCGGATGGTTGAAGGTGCGGCGCCACGCGCGGGTGGAGACGTGCTCCTTGTCGATGGCGGGCAACTCGCTGGTCCAGGGTGTCCATTGGTCCTGGCGGAGCACGACGACCGAGCCGCCCTTGGTGACGAACTCGACCAGCGCGTCCTTGCACGCCGCGGTGTCGGTGTTCTCGCCGACAATCACCACCTTGGCGCCCTGCAACTCGGCGCTGGTGATCTGGCGCAACGGGCTGAGCTTGAGTCCTAGGCCGGCCAGCGCCTTGGCGGTGGTGCCGGTGGCGTCGAGCAGCCGCATCGCGGCGGGCTTCAGGTCAGCCAGGCTCGGGCGCGGCAGCAGATAGACGGTCTCCTCGTAACGGCTTAACTGATACATTCCGCCGCCCCTTTCCGAGCGCAGGCGCACCGTCAGGGTGGCCTTGAGCGGGCGGGTCACCGCCGGACAATCGACCTTGACCTCGAACGTCTTGGTTTCGCCGGGCCCGACGCCTGCGGGAACCTTGCTTTCCCAGAGCGTCTGACCGTCGGCCACCAGCCGGCATTGCAGGTTCATGGCGGCGTAGCCTTTGCCGGTTTCATTGAAGACGACAAACTTGCGCGCGCCGGTCGCCCCGCCGAAGAAGTTCGGATAGAAATCGACCGGCCGCACCGCCAGCGCGGGCATGACCTTTTGGCCATCGGAGGCCCAGGGATTGATCCCGGCGGCACCTTGAATCCGATAGGCGTCGGCCAGCCCCTGCTGGCTCTTGACGAACTCATTGTCCAGTTGCGCGTCATCGCGGCAGCCGTCCATACGCTGGAGGCGCCATTTTTCCCAATCGTAGACCGACTCGCCCATGAACGCGGACTTGGCGTCGGCGCCGCCCGAGGGATACCAGTATTCGCCGATCACCAGCGGCCGGTCCCACTTGAAGCCGGCCCGCCAGCTGCCGTTCATCTCGTTTTTCTTGAGCCAGTAGAAATCGTTGGGAAAGACGCAGGCGGAATTCGGATACTGCGCGCGCAGGCTGTTTTCCACCGTCGATTCGGGATAGTGGATGTTGATGACGGGCAGCCGGCCGCCCCAGGTCACCTCGGCGTCGCCCTGGATCGGGCGGGTGGAATCGGCCTGTTTGGCCACGGCCACCAGGCGCTCGGCGATCTTCATGCGCTCGGGGTTGGTGTTGCCCCAATAGGTTTCATTGGTTAGACTCCACATCACCACCGAGGCGTGGTTGTAAAACTGCTCGATGGTCTTGGTGTAATAGCTTTCGACGGTGGGCAGCCACAGCTCGCTCTTGTCGAGGTTGAACTTGATCGAATCGGCCTGGTGCCAGGCGCCCTCGGGGATGGCCATCACCCCCAGTTCGTCGCAGAGGTCGAGCAAGGCCTCGGCGTTGAAGCCGCCGTGCAGGCGGATACAATTGTATGGTTGGCCGGCAATGGCGCGGACCTCGGCGAACATGTCGGCGCGGGTGGTGGTCAGCGAGCTGAGGTGGCTGTTGCGCAGCAAGGTGGTCTTGGTGCCGTTGAGGAAAAACTCGGTGCCGCGGATCTCGAACTCGCGGAACCCGAAGCGCAGCGTCTGGCTGTCCACGGGCGTGGTGTTGGAGCGCAGCGAGACCTTGGCGAAATACAGCGCGGCGTTCGCCGGGCTCCACAGGCTCGGCGCGATCCAGTCCTTTTTGAGTTCGATCGTTTTCGACTCGCCGGGGGCGAGGGTGAACGCCGGACCCGCGACCTGGGTTTGGATGCTTTGGCGGGCATCCTCGATGACCGCGTTGAGCGCGAGGGTTTGCGCGCTCTTGCCGCGATTGGTCACCTGGACGTTGAGTTCTAGCCGCTTCTCCTTGACCCGGGTGTTGATGAAAATCTTGCCGAGGCTCGCCGCCGGCAGGAGCTGCACCTCGACCTTGCCCCAGATTCCCGCGCCCACCCCCCAGTGCGGAGCTAACAACGTTTGGTTGGCGATATCGACCAGGCCGGTGCGGCCGGCCAGGCCGACCACCAGCTCGTTGACGCCCGGGCGCAAGACCCCGGTCACATCGTAGCTGGACGGGACCTGCCCCAGCATCGAGCCGCCGAGTTTTTTGCCGTTGAGCCAGACCTCGCTCTTGAACGCGATCCCGCCGAAGTAGAGCCGCGCTTGCTGGCCTGGTGCCAGGGTTTTGGGCATCTCAAAGGACCGCTTGAACCAGGCCGCGTTGCCCGTGGGGTGCCGCAGCGCCTGCTTGTCCTTGGTTAGATATTCCGGCAGGTTTTCGCCGTAGGGCGAGCCTTCCTTGAGCGTCGCGCTCACGCCGGGAACCGCCTCGCTTTTCCAGCCGGCGGCGGGCGGCGGGAAATTGAACGCCAGCCCCTCGATGGGCAGCACCTCCCATTGGCCGGCCAGATCGAGGTAGCCGCGTGCACCGTCGTAGAGGACTCCCTCATCGGCTCGGGCCCCTCCTGCCAGCAGCGGCAGCACGGTCAGCAGGTATTGCAGGCACTTCATCGGACGGAACGGGTGTGATCGTTGCATGTGGGTGGGTCGCAGGGGGTCGCTCGCGGAGTGAGCGTTACCCGGTGAGCCCGCGCGATCTTTCATGCGCCGCCAAGCCGCGAAAGATTGGCCAATTCCCGCAGTATCAGGAACTAACCCTCCTGGAATCGTCCAATGCCCACCCCAATGAATACCCCAAGTCATCCCATCTCCCGCCGCCAGGTGCTCACCGGCGGCCTGGCCTCCGCCCTCTGCTGGTCCACCGCTCCCATGATCCTGTCCTCAAGGGTCCTCGGCCGCGCCGGCCAAACCGGGCCTAACAGCCGAATCAACGTCGCCATCATCGGCAACGGCCTGATTTCCGCCGGGCACCGCGGCTATTGCCTGACCCAGCAGGCGACCCAGGTGGTGGCGCTGTGCGACGTCAACCGCCAGGCCCTCGACAGCGCGATGGCCGAGGCCACCGCCAAAGGGGTGAGCTGTGTGGGCTACAGCGATTCGCGCGAGGTGTGTGCCCGTGCGGACATCGATGCGGTGGTGGTCGCCACGCCGGACCACTGGCATGCGGCGATCGCCATCGACGCCATGCGCAACGGCAAGGATGTCTATGTCGAGAAACCGATGGCCCTGACCGTCGCGGAGGGCAAGGCGATGCGCCGGGCCGCCGAGCGCTACGGGCGGATTGTGCAGGTGGGGTCCCAGCAACGCTCGAACACGTCATTCCGCAAGGCCGCCGAACTCGTGCGCAACGGCTACATCGGCAAGGTGCACACCATCGTCTGCCAGCTCGGCGAGTTTCCCGCGCCCACCCAGTTTGTCGAGGAAGCGGTCCCGGCCCACCTCGATTACGACCGGTGGCTTGGGTCCACGCCGTGGGAGCCCTACAATGCCGAGCGCGTGAAAGGCAACTACGGTGGCGGGTGGCGCCGGTTCTGGGAATACGGCTCGCGCAAAAACGGCGACTGGGGCGCTCACCATTTCGACATCGTGCAGTGGGCGCTGGGGATGGACGAGTCGGGGCCGGCCCTGTTCGTTCCCAAGGGCTACGACGGCGCGTTCCAATACCATACTTACGCCCAGGGGCCAAAAGTGATCCGTGACGGCGACAGCAAGAAAGCCATGATCCGCTTCATCGGCGAGACCGGCGAGATTCTGGTGAGTCGCGGCGACCAGTTCGAAACCACCCCTGCCGCCCTCAAAAGCCTGGTGTTCAAGCCGGCCGACACGCGGTTGTATGTTTCCAACGACCATCGCGCGGATTGGATCAACTCAATCAAGACCCGCCAGCAACCGATCTGCCACGTGGGCATCGGCCACCGCAGCGCCACGATCTGCCAGTTGAGCGGCATCGCCGAACGCCTCGGCCGGCCGGTGCGCTGGGATCCCGCAGCCGAACAGATCCTGGGCGACCCCGTTGCGAGCCGCATGATGGATAATCCCCGCCGCGCTCCCTACGCTCTTCCGATCTAACCATCATCCCACCCCATGAAACTTTTCCATTCCATTCTCATCGGCGGCGTGTTCCTCACCCGCCTCCATGCCCTCGAAATCGCTGAGGTCGCCGCCGTGGCCAAGGGCTTTGACAGCCCATCCGGCGACGCCCAATACCAGGCGCGCATCGAACTCAACCGCCTGATCGCCCAGGCCACCGTCCCGGACAAGGGCGATCGGACCGCCGTCACCCGGGTGCTGCTCGCAACCCTCCAGGCCCCCGGCACCTCCAAGGAGGCGGCCAAATACCTCCTGCGCGCGCTGGCCAGGGTCGGCACCGCCGAGGCGGTCGAGCCGCTGGCCAAGATCCTCCATGGCCAGGACCCGCGGCTCAAGGAAGAGGCCCGCGAGGCGCTCTCGTGGATCCGCACCCCGCAAGCCGCCGCCGTCCTGGAAGGCGAGCTGGGAACCAGTGCCGACCCTCGCGTCCAACGCGGGTTGATCGATGGCTTGGCGATGCAACAATCCGCAACCTCGGTGGCGGTGCTCGCTCCCTGGATCGGGAATCCCGATCCCGAGCTGGCCCGCGCCGCCCTCACCGCGCTGGCCCGCATCGGCGGCCCGGCCGCGCTCGCCGCCCTGACCCAAGCCAATTCCGGCACCACGCTGGCACCCGCCCTCAAGCCCGACGTCGAACTGGCGCAGCTCGTCGCCAGCGACGGCGAGGCCGCGACGGCGCGGACGATCTATCAGTCGAGCGGCTCCGCCACGGTCAGGCTTGCCGCCTTTCTCGCGCTGATGACCCGTGCACCCGCCAGCGAGCAAGCCACCGTGATCGCAGCCGCCTTGACCAGCGCGGATGCGGATCTCCGGCACGCCGCCCTGGCGCGGGGCCTCGCCTGCAACCTCGCCTCCCTGCAAGCGTCGCTGGCGCAAACCCTGGATCAAATGCCCAAGGAGGACCGCCTGGTCGTCCTGGCTAACATCCACCACCTGCAGCCCGCCGCCACCGCCGAAAAAATCGCCCTCAGTCGGCTCGCGTCGAGCGAGGAAGACGAACGCATCGTCGCCATCGCCGCGCTCGGCCGGATCGCGACCCAACCCGCGTTCGCGGCGGTGCTGCAGGCGGTGGGCGCGCGCGAACCCCGGGTCAACCAGGCGGCCGCCAACGCGTTGGCCAGCATGTCCTACCCGGCGGCGGAATCCACCTTGCTCGCCATGCTCAAGGGTGACTCCAGCGCGGATAAAGTTCTTGCGATCAAGGCCCTGGTGTCGCGCCAAGTGCCGGATGCCAACGCGATCCTGGTGCAAACCATCAAGGGTTCCGATCCGGATGCCGCCAAGGAAGCGATGAAGACCTTCTATTACACCGCCGGGGTGGATGACCTCGGCACCCTGTGCGCCCTCACCACCGCGACCGAAAACCCCGACCTGCGGCGCAACCTGGCCTCCATTTGCTCAAGAATCGCCACCCGCATCAACACCGACGAAGCGCGCGCGCTGGTCAAAGACTTGAAGTAACGGACCCGCCCAGCAAGGACCGCGAGTCTCCAGACTCGCAGAACCCAACAACCAGACTCGCAGAACCCAACAACCAGACTCGCA
>JBAXBG010000044.1:0-19390 GCA_037142115.1 Verrucomicrobiota bacterium
CTTCAGGTTATGAGCCTGACGAGCTACCTGGCTGCTCCATCCCGCGATTGGAACCATGCGCCTTGCGGCGCGGGGCGGAATAGTTACGACAGGAGCGGACGGGAGGCAAGGGGAATTTTGCTAATTTGGAAAAGTGGCGGGGGCCGGGTGAGAGGGGAAGCGGTTCAGAGGCCCTGCCAGCCGAGTTTTTGGCGCAGGGCGAGGTAGAACGATTGGTCCTCGAGGCGCAGCAGGCGGAACGATCGCACTGACTTGCGGACCTCGATCCGGTCGCCCGGGGTGATGCGCACGCTGTCGCGGCCGTCGACGGTGAAGAGCATCGGCTCGCTGTCGGGGTCCTCGGAGGAGAGTTCGACGAGGCACGAGTCGGATAGAACGAGCGCGCGCTGGCTGAGGCTGTGGGGGCAGATCGGGGTGATGAGGAAGACCGCCGCGCCCGGGGCGATGAGCGGCCCGCCGGCGGAGAGCGAGTAGGCGGTCGAGCCGGTGGGGGTGGCGACGATCAAGCCGTCGGCCCGGTAATCGTTGAGCAGCTCGCCGTTGACGCGGGCCCGGAGGGACACCAGGCGACCGGTGGCGCCGCGGGTGACGGTGATCTCATTGAGGGCGGTGAAGGAGACGGCGGGCATGCCGGCGTGGTGGACCACCGCGTCTAACAACGTCCGGGGGCTGGTGGTGAAGCGCCCGGTGGCGAGGGCGGCGGCGAACACGTCGAGCTCGTCGTCCTTGCAACTGGTGAGGAAGCCGAGGGTGCCGACGTTGATGCCGGCGACCGGTTTGTCGAAATCCCCGAACTGCGACAGGGCGTGGAGCATCGTGCCATCGCCGCCGATGACGGCGGCGAGATCGACCTGGCGGGCAAAGTGGGCGGCGGGGATGCCGCCGGGCTCGCCGGCCAGAGCGGCGGTTTGATCTTCCAGCAGGCAATGGAGGCCCTGCGCGTTGAGCGCGGCACGCAACGCGTGGAGGGTGGGGATCGAACCGGGCTTGTGAGGATTGGCGAGGATTCCGACGTTCACGATAGCGCAACCTAACCACGATCGCGGCCGCTGGCAAGGCTCTCTTCCCTCTGCCCTCTGTCCTGAATGGCGCTAGCTTTAAGTTGATTTGGGATGAAAGAATCCGCCTGAAGGCGGGACTACCTACGCTGGAATCCGCGTTCATGGGGAGGTATGTAGTACCGCCTTCAGGCGGACTCTTCTGTCCTCCATGCTCCCGAAAGCTCGTTAAGTTAGTGAGCTGGGCCCTTCCGTCTTCTTTATGGAAAATGGCCGGGGATGGGGCCAAGGATGGGGGCGAGGTTGCGCGCGGTCTGGGCGGGCCACAGGGCGCGCGGGGTGAAGACCGCGGTGTCGAGGACGCGGTGGCACGGGCTGTTAGGCTCGGCGGGGATGGTGGCGATGAGCGCGCGGATGATGCGTTTGGCCATCGCGCTGTTGGCGTGGAGGTTGGCGATCACGGTGTCGACTTCCACCGGGGCCTCGTCGGTTTTCCAGCAATCGTAGTCGGTGACCAGGGCGAGCACGGCCGCGGCGATCTCGGCCTCGCGGCACAAGCGGGCCTCGGGGCCGTTGGTCATGCCGATGACATCGGCGCCTAGCAGGCGGTGCATGGCCGCCTCGGCGCGGGTGGAAAACGCCGGTCCGTTCATGCACAGATAGGTTCCGCCGTCGTGGACGGTGGGCGCCAGCGGGCGCGCCGCGGCTAACAACAAGCGGCGCAGCTCCGGGCAGTACGGGTCAGCGAAGCCAACGTGGGCGGCGATGCCCTGGCCGAAAAACGTGTGCTTGGCGCCGGTGCCGGTGCGGTCGATCAATTGGTCGGGCACGACGATGTGGCGCGGGGCGAGTTCCTGGCGGAGGCTGCCGACCGCGGAGACGGAGATGAGCCAGCGGACATTGAGCGAGCGCAGCGCCCAGATGTTGGCGCGATGGTTGATCTCATGAGGCAGGACGCGGT
Source organism: Verrucomicrobiota bacterium (assembly GCA_037142115.1). Lineage (GTDB taxonomy): Bacteria > Verrucomicrobiota > Verrucomicrobiia > Verrucomicrobiales > Akkermansiaceae > Luteolibacter. Next base: position 1,960 of record JBAXBG010000044.1, read on the forward strand.
GGCCGACGCCGTGGCGGGGCAGAAAGCAAACGAGCCGGCCGTCAATGCGTCCGGCCATCACCTGGTCGGAGGGATCGCCGAACGGGGTGTGGATGGTTAGCGCCTCGATGCCCAGCAAGCCGTCCATTTCATACAGGCCGCTGCCGCCGATGACTCCAATCGCGTGCTCGCCGGGGGATTCTGTTATCATGGGCCTAGAATTATCCGATCCCGTCCCGCCCGGCAAGCCCTATGCGCTCACTTTCACACGCGGGCGGGGGATCGCACAGGCAGCAGCACCAGGGTGTTCATGGGAGTGGCGCGGCGTTTGTCGCGGGATTTCACTCTAGCAAAAAAGTAGCCTCACTAGGGCTCGAACCTAGAATAACGGAATCAGAATCCGGGGTGTTACCATTACACTATGAGGCTGTTGAGGCGTTGCGCCTAGCGGCGCGTGGAACATAATCCGGCATTCGGAGGTTTGGCAACCCCTCTTTTCGACCCCTCATTTCGACGGGCCCGGTGCTAGCGGCGGGCGGGTGAGGGGGATTGGCAAGTGGGATGCGGCTCAGGCGGTTGTCGGGGTGGGTTGCGCGGCGTCCGGTTGGCCGTCCGCGGCATCCAGCAGTCCGCGCAACCTCTTGTAATCGTAGGCTTCCACCAGTACGCGAAGGCCTGCGGCGAGGGCGGGATTGTCATCGGCGATGGCAACGATCACGCTGTGCATGCCGCCCAAATCGCCACGTCTGAGGGCCGTGCCAAGGCGATCGCGCAAGGCGAGGGGAATGGTGGTCAGGGTGGCTGGCAGCGCCGGGGTGGCAGGTGAGCGATCCGCCTCGGCGGCCGCCGCCTCATATTCATAGCGCACCCCGGTGACCCGGTGGATTTCAGCCAACAACTCGCCGCGGTGGACGGGTTTGGCCACGTAGCCATTTGCGCCGGCGTCGCGCGCGAGGTTGCGCTCCTCGCTGAAGCCGGAGGCGGTCACCACCAGCACTGCCAGATTGTCGCCGCCGGGCAGCTTGCGGAGCCGCTGGATTGCCTGATAACCGTCCATTTCCGGCATCCGCTTGTCCATCAGCACCAGGTTCAAATCAGGCCCCTGGCCCAGCCGCCGCAGGGCCGCCGTGGCACCATCCGCGACTTCGACGTTGAAGCCGACGGCAGTCAGCATCATGTTGAGCATGTCGCGATTGGCGCTGTCGTCGTCGACCACCAACACCCGGCACTCGGGTTGGTCGTCTGCGAGGCGACGGACTTTGCCGCCAAAGGACTGAGGCACGTTGTCATGACTGGAGAGGTGGGCTTGGAAGGTGACCCGGAAGCGACTGCCCTGGCCGACTTGACTGATGACGGTGACCTCGCCGCCGAGGGCGCGCGCGTAGCGGCGGCTCAAGTGTAGGCCCAAGCCGGTGCCTTTGCCGCTCTTGCGGCCGCTTTCGGATTGCGCGAAGGCTTCGAAGATCAGTTCGGTTTCAGTGGCGCTGATGCCGCAGCCGCTATCCTCGACGTCCACGGCCAAGACTAACTGCTCCGCGTTGTCGCTGGCCAGAGTGGTGGTGGTAATCCGCACGCCACCCCGAGAGGTGAATTTGAAGGCGTTATCGACGAGGTTGACGAGGATCTGGCGGAGCTTGCCCTGGTCAGTCCGGATGAACGGCGGGACGCCGGAAGCGTGGTTGACCAGGAGTGTCAGGCCGCGGACCTCCAGACGGCGGGCAAACATCAGCCGCACATCCTCCACCATCCGATAGAAATCAAAATCCTCCGCCGTCGGGGTGATGGCCCGGGCGTCACTGCTGACCAGTTCGAGCAAGTCGTTAATCAGCGTGAGCAGGTGCTCGCCGCTGCGGGTGATCGCGCTGAGGCGCTCGCTGTTGGCGGAGTTGCGGCCATCGTGCTCCATGATTTGGGTGTAGCCCAGGATGGCGTTGAGTGGGGTGCGAATCTCATGGGACATGTTGGCCAGAAACAGGCTCTTGGCCTGAGCCGCCGCCTGGGCCTCGTCGCGCGCGACGATGAGCCGCTGTTGGAGTTCCCGGGTCGCCTGTTCCGCCGCCAGCCGGGCCCTGAAATGCGAGTAGAGCTCGGCAAGCACCCGCAGCAGGTTGATTTCCTCGTCCCGCCAGACCCGCTCCCGCCGCAAGTCATCGAAGCCGACAAAGCCGAGGCAGGTCGAGTCCTGCATCAGTGGCAGGGTCACAAGCGACAGCACGCCCTCCCGATCGAGCAGTTGCCGCAGTCCGCTCACGGGTGGCAGGTCTGCCACCCGGGGAATGATGAAGGGTCGGCCACTGCGATGCGCCGCCACCCAGCTCGGGCTGAATGCGAACGGCACGTTTTGGCGGTCGCCGATTTCCGGGTTGGTGTTTTCGGCGCACCACTCGTGGGTGCAGGAGGCGGTTTCCGCCGTGAAATCGTAGGCAAAGAGGTAGGCGCGGTCCGCCTTGATCAGTCCGCCCATGGTGGCGAGCGATTGCTGGATCGCCTCATCCTGCCGCTCCATCGGGATGTTGACGAAGGCGGTGGCGAGGTGCATCAACTCCAGTTGGATCATCGAGACCCGAGCCAGTTCCCGCTCCGCCTGGGTGCGGGCGGTGATGTCGTGGATGATCGAATGCAGCGCCGGGCGGCCGCCAAACTGGATGCGGCTGGAGAGCACCTCGACATCGCGCCGCGAGCCGTCCGCCAGGCGATGCTCGAAGCGGAACTGTTGGCCCCGGCTTTCCTCGATGCTGGCCATGTCCTTGCGCAGCTCGTCGTCGCGGCGCGTGTTGATGTCGCTGATCAGCTTGGTCTGGAGTTGCCCGGGTGGATAGCCATAGTAGTCCTCCGCGGCATGGTTGGCATCAATGATGTGACCGTTGTTTGGGTCGACCATGAGCATCACCGCGGAGTTATGCACGAATTGATTGCGGTAGGACAGCTCGCTATCGCGCAGGGCTTGCTCGGCCTGCTTGCGCTCGCTGATGTCGCGGCTTACGCCGAGCACGCCGATGACCTGGCCATCCGGCCCGAGAAACGGCGTCTTGACGGTATCGAAGGGAACCTTGCGGTCGTCGGGTTGCGTGACCCATTCCTCGGCGTGGATCGGCTTGCCCGCAGCCGCCGCGCGGAGGTCGTTTTTCCGGAACGCATCAGCCGTCTCCCGTGTGAACAAATCATAATCGGTCTTGCCGGGGATGCTCTCCAGCGGCAGGCCGAGATCGCGCGCGAAGGGGGGGTTGACAAGCTGATAGACCCCGTCGAGATCCTTGTAATAGACGGTGTCGGAAATGCTGCTGAGCAGGGAGTTGATCAGGGCGGCCTGGCGCTTGATTTCATCATCCGCGAGGTGCTGGGCGGTGATGTCGCGGCTGATGCCGAGCACCCCGAGCAGTTGGCCATCGGGTCCCCGGTAGGGGGTTTTCAAGGTATCGAGCAGGACCCGGCGGCCATCGGGGTAGGTGAGCCACTCTTGGTTGCGGCGGGATTCGCCGCTGTCCAGCATGCGCTGGTCGTGGTCGCGGAAGTGATCCGCCTCGTTCTGCCCGAACAGGTCGTAATCGGATTTGCCGATGATGTCCTCAGGTGGGCGCCCAAGCAGTTCGGCCAGGGCCGGATTGCAGCCTTGGTAGATCCCATCTAAATCCTTAAAAAAGACCAAGTCTGGAATGTTGCCGATCAGGGAGGTGAGCTGCGCGGCTTGCTGAACGGAGGACGGCTCGGCGCGTTCACTCGCGGTGCGCGCGCGCGCGACGGTGCGGCCTTCCAGCACTTGGCCTAGCTCCGCACGGTCCAGTTGCAGTTCGATTTGCCGCACCCGCAGCTCATGGAGCATTTGCTGGACTGCCGCGGGGCCGAGATTTTCAATGTCGGCGGCACCATCCGCCGCCTGTTCGAGCGCCATCTGCTCGGCTTGGCGGCGGCGGGCGGTTGCCGCGGCGGCGGCGGTCATGGAACTCGGGCTGCGGTCCGGCATATCTGAGCCGACTTTGCCAAAGTGCATTCAGGGGTCGCAAGCGCAAAAAAAGCGCAAAATAGCGGGCTGGTGACAGCACGCTGGGGGATGCCTCGGACGCAGCGACGGCCCCCCCGCGCGCGTTCTGACGAACGCGGCCACGTTAGCTGCCGCCGTAGGCGTCCAGTTTGCGGAGGACGGGTCGCTCACGCGGGCGGGTTGGCCTCGGTTTGGGCGACGATACGCTCCCGCTCCGGGTGGCGGCAGAAAATCCCGTAGCCGAAGCTGAGGCCGTGCTGGCAATGCAATGGCTGGCCCATCAGACAATCCACGAAACTGCCGACGCCGCTGGGTCGAGCGCGGCAGTCGGCATTCACGTGCTGCGACGGTGGGGTGGTGGGCTCGATAGGCTCGCCGTCTGAGTTGGGTGTGTTGGGGTAGGGCATATCTGCGGCCGATCTCGCGCCGGGTTCGTGGGCAGGTGGTGGGCTCAGGTCGGCGGTGGCGCAGATCTCAGACCAAGGCGCGCGGGATCACGGATCCTCTTGTTGGCCAATGATTTATGAAATCGCAGGCGGTCCCGGGTGACGGCGGGCACCTGCAATTTCTGCGGTTTTCCTGCAAGAATTGCACTGCCACCGCTCCAGGGTGGCGCGGTCATCGGGCCTCTTAATACTCGAGAGCGCAGAGGAGGCTCCGGTCATGGTGCTTGAGGCAGTGAACCTTCATGCGGGAGGATTCCGCGCGATGCTGATCAAACAAGGTCCAGCAGTCTTTTTCACCCAGCTGCTTGTAGGTGCGCTTTTGAGTGACGTAATTGCCGTTGCGCAGCGTGATCGCCAGGTTGAGAGGTTCCTCGCGCGTGATATACTTCTCCTGGTCGGCCAGGGACAGGGTGCGGAGATGTTCGATCGCGGGGTATTCGGCCCGCAACAGCACCGCCTCCGGAATGGATAGACCGACCGCCACCAGATATAGCGCCAGGTAATCCTCGGGGGTGATGTCCTGGCCCTGGTCGGTTAGATCGAGATAGATTCCCCCGAAGGACGCCCGGGGCTCGTCCAACAATAACTTGATATGGAGTGCGGCATCAACGACTTGATCCAGAGTCTGCATTGCACCATCTGGCTGGATGGTGGCCATTCCAGCAAGCATGATCGCGGGTTTTATACCAAGGTATAACTCCCAACGGAAGAGTCCGCCTGAAGGCGGGACTACGTACGCTGGAACCGACGTGGCCCGGGGAGGTATGTAGTGCCGCCTCTTCAGGCGGTCCGGGACCGTTCTATTTCACCTGGCGTGCGCTGGCCTTGAGGCGCAGGGCGTTGAGGGCGATGAAGCCGGTGGCGTCGTCCTGGTTGTAGGCTTCCTCCTGGCCGCCTTCCATGGTGGCGACGGCTTCGGAATACATGCTGTGGGGCGAGCGGCGGCCGGCCTGCATGACGTTGCCCTTGTAGAGTTTGAGGCGGACCTCGCCGGAGACGGTTTTCTGGGTTTCGGTGACGAGCGCCTGGATCGCCTCGCGTTCGGGGGCGAACCAGAAGCCGTTATAGACGAGTTGGGCGTATTTGGGGATCAGGCTGTCGCGGATGTGCATCGACTCGCGGTCGACGACCAGGGTTTCGAGGTCGCGGTGGGCGGCTAACAGGATCGTGCCGCCGGGGGTTTCGTAAATCCCGCGCGACTTCATGCCCACGAAGCGGTTTTCGACGATGTCGACGCGGCCGATGCCGTTGCGCCCGCCCAGCAGGTTGAGCACGCGCATCACGCCGTATGGTGTTAGAAGCGCGTGGCCGTCTTGCTGGCCGGTGGTTTTGACATCGCCCAGGGCGGCGAGGATGGCGCCGAGGTCGGGGTGTTTGAGGCCGATGGCGTTGCCCTTTTCAAACAAAATCTCGATGTATTCGGCCTGGTCGGGCGCGTCTTCCGGGGACACGGAGAGCACATACATGTCGCGGTCGGCGGGGGTGGTGGCGTCATACCACGGGTCTTCCATGGCACCGGCCTCAAACGAGATGTGCAGCAGGTTGCGGTCCATCGAGTAGGGCTTTTTCATCGACGCCTTGATCGGGATGTGGTGGGCCTCGGCATAGGCGATCATTTCGGTGCGGCCGGGGAACTCGGCGCGGAACTCGGCGTCGCGCCACGGGGCGATGCACTTGACGTTGGGGGCGAGCGAGGCGGCGGAGAGTTCGAAGCGGACCTGGTCGTTGCCCTTGCCGGTGGCGCCGTGGGCGATCGCGTCGGCGCCTTCGGCCAGGGCGACGTCCATCATGCCCTTGGTGATGCAGGGGCGGGCGATCGAGGTTCCGAGCAGGTAGCGGCCTTCGTAGATCGCGTTGGCCTGGATCATCGGGAAAATGTAGTTGGCGGCGAAGTCCTCCTTGAGGTCGCCGATGAAACACTTGGACGCCCCGGTGGAAAGCGCCTTGGCTTCCAGGCCGTCCAATTCGTCGCCTTGGCCGACATCGGCGCAGTAGGCGATGATTTCGGCATTGTATTTTTGTTTGAGCCAGAGGAGCAGGACGGAGGTATCGAGCCCTCCCGAGTAGGCGACGAGAATTTTCATGCGGGCGGAGCCAAGCACGAAGGCCCGCGCCGGGCAAGGGGGAAGAGGCCGGGGAACTGAGGTTTTGTGCCGATCCGCTGTCCTGAGCCGTCGCAACCCGGAGCGATTGCCGCCCGCTGACGGGTTGCGTGCGTATAATTTAAGTTGGTGTGGCGGGAGACTTGCTTTAGGGTGTCGCTCCCCAAGGGGAATGTTATGACGATCACTGGACAACAACTGGCGCAAGCGTGCGCGCAAGCGGCGGATGCCACCAAGGCGGAGAATATCCGCATCTGGGACATGCGCGGGGTTTCGAATCTGACCGATTTCATGGTGGTGTGCTCGGGCACCTCAATGCCGCAGCTGCGCGCGATCCTGCGCGATGTGGCTGGCACGGTGGCCGAGGAACACGGGGTCAAGCCGGCATATTCGGAAGGCAAGGCGGACACCCGCTGGGTGGTGTTGGATTTCATCGACGTGATGGTGCATGTGATGCACCAGGAGTTGCGCGACTTCTACGGGCTCGAGGAGCTGTGGAAGGACGCCAAGGAAGTGAGTTGGCAGGCGGCGGCCTGACCGCGCGCGGGGCTGGCCCGGGGAAGATGGGCGGCGGGCAGAATGCCCAATACGGTTGACTTAGTCAGTTCAGAAACCGGGCAGGGAAAAGGCTCCGGGCAGAATGCCCGCGCCACGGTGGCCCGGGCATTCTGCCCGGAGCCTGCCGGTGGCGGACGGAATCGGGGGTTGCGGATCGTCCGCGGCCCGGTATCGTTCGGTTTGTCGTTATCCGCCATGTTCGAGCCACTTGCAACCGATGTCCCGCGCCAGGCGAGCCGCTGGTGCGGGTGGATTCAATTCACTGGACTGGGCCTCGCGGCGCTGGTCGCCTGCATCCTCAGCCCCTTGGCGCGGGCCGAGCTCACGCCGCAGGCGCTGCGCGACGCGGCGGATTATTCGGCCAACCGTCGCGGCTGTTCGCTGCTGGTGGTTCAGCATGGAAGAACCCTGATTGAGGACTACCCGAATGGCGGCGGCCCTCGCGTCTCGAAGCAAATCTACAGCGGAACCAAGTCGTTTTTCACGATGGCGGCGCTGATCGCGGCGCAGGAGGGGCTGTTGCGTTTGGACGAGCCGGCCTCCAACACGATCCACGAGTGGCGCGACGACCCGCACCGCAACCGGATCACGCTGCGCGAGATGATGAACTTCAGCGACGGCCTGGATCCGGTGTTTCACCTCCATTCGGACAAGGTGCCCGACCGCAATGCGCTGGCGGTGCGCACGCCGGTGGTGGCACCCGTCGGCGCGGCCTTCACCTACGGGCCGAGCCACGGCCAAGTGCTGTGTGAAGTGCTGCGCCGCAAGCTCGCCGCCCGCGGCGAAACCCCGATTGGCTACGTCCAGCGCAAGGTGATCAATCCGTTAGGACTGGGAGCGGTCGAGTATCGCAGTGACATGCAGGGCAACCCGCTGGTCGCCAGCGGCTTCCGGCTCACCGCGCGGCAGTGGTCGAAGTTCGGGCTGATGATGTTGGAGCGCGGCACCTATCAGCGCCGGGTGATCGTGCGGGAGAAGGACTTCGCGCAGTGCTTCGCCGGCACCCGCATCAATCCGATGTTCGGATTGGGATTCTGGTTGAACAGCTCCGCCAATCGCAGCGGGTCGCGCGAGACGGACATCGAGGACTTGTTGGAAAAGAAGTGGCAGGACCAGGATTGGCACCAGCGCTGCATTTGCCGCAGCGCGCCGGCCGATCTGGTGGCCGCCGTGGGCTCCGGCTATCAGCGCTTGTTCGTGATCCCCTCGCTGGCCCTGGTGATCGTGCGCCAGGGCGACAACGCGCGGTTTTCTGACGCCGAGTTCCTGCGCCGGATCCTGCGCCAGTAGGCGCTTGAATGGACCGCGAGGCTCCGCCTCGCTCTTTCTGGCAGCGTAGCCGCGTTGGTCACAACGCGGTGTGATGGGACGCCCAACGCGTGGTGACCCACGCGCCTACTGCGGAGGGGCCCCATTGCCCTCGGGGACGGCCACCGCGCGCGGTGGCACGGGTGCCGGCGCGGGCGCCTCGGGCACCGGCACCGCTATTTTGTTAGATGGCGCTTGGCGGGTGGCGACCATCAGGGTGGACTCGCCGGCGTGGTGGCGGTAGCCGATGCCGAAATCCAGCGGTTCGTGCGGGGTGGCATGGTAATACTCCGTGAGTTTGGGCTGCAGGCGGTTCTTGAACAGGGGAATCGGGCCGGGGTAGCTGCCGAAGACCCGCAGCTGCCAGGCGTCGGGTGTGAAAAAAGAAACCGGGATGCCTGAATCGTCCTGGATCAGGGTGGTGGTGTTTTCCAACAAGAATCCGCGGATGTTAGAAAAGTAGCTCTCATGCATCAGGTAGGATGCGGACTTCACGCAACTGTTGCCGGGGGCGAGGGTCTTGAGGAAGGGCAGAAACCCACTGTGCTTCAAGCCCGTGTCGGAGATGTCGGTGCTGAAATAATACAAGGTGCGCAGGGTGTCCGAACCGTCGGCCACGAAGTGGATGCGCACGCCCGGCGCAGGCGTGCTGGCGCTGCGCGGCGTGCCGTCGGCTTGGGCGCTGAGGGTGCCGGCCTCGTCGAGGCTCACCAAGCTCACGTCGCGGATGGTTTTGCCGGAGCGGGCCAGGAAAATATAGAGCAGCGGCAGGGTGCCGCGCACGCTGTGGTTCTGCAGGTCGCTCTTCATGTCCTTGGTGATGAAGAAGCTGAAGTGGAGCACCGAATTGAGTGATTCCTGCAGGGTGCGCAACTCGCCGCCCAACGCCTGCGGCGTCAGCTTGGACACATCGGGCAGCGGACCGACCGGTTCGATGCCGCACAGGACGTAGGTGGAGGCCTGCGGAAAGAAGGTGTCGGCATAGAGGAAATCCGGGCCGCTGAACATATAGAACGCGGTGCGGGTGGCGTTGAACGCATCCGGGACCCGGGTGCTGGTCCAGGTGCGCACCTTGATGAGTTGGTTCTTTTCCAGGTTGGCCCAGGCCGAGTCGAAGTAATTGGCGTGCTGTTGCCAGGAGGGAACCTGGGTCAGGGCCAGCAGCGCGGGGTCGGCGGCGGGCATCAAGCCGGCCAGCAAGCGTGCGGTGTCATTGACCGGAGGCACCGCAGGCAGTGCGGCGGGGGTTTGGGCGGCGAGACGGGTGGCCAGCAGCAGCGCGAGACTGGCGCCTGTAAGGAATGAATGATGCCTGCTCATGGTGGGGTGGAAGATGGGGCGGATGGTGTCGGGTTTCTGGCGGAAAGCAAGTAGAGGATGAGTCCCAACGCGGCGGTGGCCAGCCCGATCAGCGACTCGAGCGGTTTGGAGCACAGGATGTGCCACAGCATCCAGGCGGTCACCGCCAGGAACAGCAGCGGCGTGACCGGGTATCCCCAGGTCCGGTAGGGCCGCGCCAGATCCGGCCGCCGGTAGCGCAGCACGAACACCCCCAGGACGGTGAGAAACGAGCACAGCTGCAGCACGAACGTGGCGTAGGTCAGCACCTGCTCGAAGCGCGCGGTGAGCAGGAACAGGTTGACCAGCGCGAATTGGACCAGGGTGGCGCGCACCGGCGTGCCGTGGGGGTTGCGTCCGGCGAACCAGCGCAGGCCGCGCAGGTCCTCGCCCATGACCACCATCACCCGCGGGCCGATCCACATCATCGCGCTGATAGTCGAGACCAGGCCCAGGCAAATCAAGCCGGCCATGATCCGGGTGCCGGCCGGACCGAACAGATAGGGGCCGGCGGTGAGGGCAACTTGCACCTTGCCGGCCATTTCCGCCAGCGGGGTGGAGCGCATCAGCACCGCGTTGACCGCCAGATAGAGGCCGGTCACCAGCAGCGTCCCGAGGCCCACCGACAGCGGAATGACCCGCGACGGATTGCGCACCTCGCCCGCGATGTAGGTCGAGGCGTTCCACCCGGAATAGGCGAACATCACATAGACCAGGCTGACGGCGAACGGCCCGCTGGCGATCAGCCCGCCATCGCCGGGCCGCGGCAGGAACGACACCGGTTGCGAGTGCCCGGCACAGCACCCCGCCACGATCACCCCGAGGATCAGCGCCACTTTGAGCACCGTCATCGCATTTTGAAACCGGCTGCCCCACTTGCCGTCGGCTAACAACAACGGGGTCGCCAGCCACACCACCGCCAGCGAGGCCAGCACCGGCGACACCCCGGGCAGCACGCCGGTGAGGTAGTTGCCGAACGCCATCGCCGCCAGCGCCACCGGCGCGGCGAAGCCCGCGGTGGCCGAGATCCAGCCGGCCATGAAGCCCAGCGCCGGATGATAGATCGTGCCCAGGAAGTGATACTCGCCGCCCGAGCGCGGCAGGGCGGTGGCCAATTCGGCGTAACACAGCGCGCCGCACAGCGCGCAGCCGCCGCCAATGAGCCACAGCATCAATATGGCGAATCCGCTGGGCAGGTCGCCGATCTGAAACCCGAGGCTGGTGAAAATGCCGGTGCCAACCATGTTGGCGACCACAATCGAGGTGGCGGTGAGTCCGGAAATTCGCCGGGGGTGGGGTGCGTTCAAATCGGTCATTCGCGGGCGCGCACTCTAGCGCCAGTTTGGCAAAAGGAAAGCGCGGGCTTGCAAGGATCCCCGGCGCGGTCCCGTTCCCGCCTGAGTTGGCACCGCCTCACAGCAGGTGGCGCGGCCTCGATGAGGCCGCAGCGTGGGCGATGAGCACGGGCAGCCCAGGCTCAGCTCATCGTCAGGCGCTCTCATCGAGAGCGAACCACCGTCGCGGGTTCTCTTAGGCCGGCGCGATGGCGTCGATGGCATCCAGCAGATCGGGGCCGGGCACGGCGGCTTGCAGCGCGTCGAGCGAGTCGTCGAGTTGGGCGACGGTGCGGGCGCCGATGATGACCGAGCTCATCGCGGACGAACGCAAGGCCCAGCGCAGCGCCAGGTGGTGGAGCGGCACGTCGTGGCCGGCGGCAAGCGCGCCAAGGGCGCGGATTTTGTCCTGCTGGGCGAGCACCTGCTCGGGTTGGAGGAACCCCTCGGGCCGCGCGGCGCGCGAGCCGGCCGGGATCCCGTCGAGGTATTTGGGCGTCAGCATCCCTTGCGCCAGCGGGCTGAACCCGATGCAGCCGATGCCCTCCCCCTGCAACCAGTCGAGCACGCCTTGGGCTTCGTAGTCGCGCTGCAGGATCGAATACGGTGGCTGATAGATCAGGCACCGCACGCCCATCCCGGCGAGGATTTTGACGGCTTTTTTGAGCCGCTTGAGCGGGTATTTCGACAGTCCGGCGTAGAGCGCCTTGCCGCTGTGGACGGCGGTGGCCAGTGCGGACATGGTTTCCTCGAGGCGGGTGTCGGGGTCCGGGCAGTGGGAGTAGAAAATATCGACGTAGCTCAGGCGCAGGCGTTTGAGCGATTGATCGAGCGAGGCCAGCAGGTGTTTGCGCGAGCCGTGCATGCCATAGGGCCCCTGCCACATGTCGTGGCCGGCCTTGGACGAGATGACGAGCTCGTCGCGGTGGCAGGCAAAGTCACTGACCAGGATGCGCCCGACGTGTTCCTCGGCGGAGCCGGGCGGCGGGCCGTAGTTGTTGGCCAGGTCGAAGTGGGTGACGCCGCGGTCAAACGCGCGGTGCAGGATCCGCCGGCCTTCCTCGAAGTCATCCACGCCGCCGAAATTGTGCCAGCAGCCCAGCGAGATGGCGGGTAGCAGCAGGCCGGAATCCCCGCAGCGCCGGTAAGGCATGCGGCCATCGTAGCGGGTGGAATCAAACATACCGCTAGATTGCCTGCCGCCTCGCCGCTTGCCAAGCCGAAAGGGAGGATCTATCCGGCGGCGATTGATCCGCGGGGCGGGGGTTTGATCTTGCCATCGGGGAGGGCTGGATTTAATTTGCGCAGGGTAGCGGCGCTTCGGGCCGCCCGGGTTCTTGCCTCGGCAAGGCCGCAGACTCCAACAGAACGATTTATGAAATATCTCGAGAAAATCACCCTGCTGACGGTGACCACGGTTTACGCGGCGTATCTGATTCAACAAGCGCTGCGGATCCGGGCTGAGCGCCTGTATCGCCTGGCGGCGGGGGAATCTCCCTACGAACGCACCCACCCGAAACCCCGCCGGGTCCAGCGGTCCTGACTGGCGTGGCCGCGCCCCAACCCCGGGGCACGGCTTGTGTGTCATGAGGCATTAACCCTGGACGGGAAAATGGAATCATCGAAGGCGGGTTTTTTTACCACCGGTTCTCCATCAATCCATGCCTGAACGGGTGCTGGCGACAGCCGTTAGGCCTCATTTCGCCCATTCGGTCTTGGTGAAGTCGATGGTTTCGCGGACCTGGGGCACGCTGTCTTTCCAGTTGTTTTCGTATTCGACCGAGAAGTGGCCCTTGAAGCCCTGCGATTTCAGTTCGGCCACGCAGCCGGCGACGTCCACCACGCCCTTGCCGGCGGGGACGACCACGCCCTTGGCGCCGAACTCGGATTTGTCCTTGAGATGCACGCTGATGATATGGCCCTTGAGGATGCGCAGGCATTCGACGGGCTTGAGGCCGGAGGTGCACCAGTGGCCGAGGTCGGCGCAGGCACCGACGTGCGGGTCGCGGCTTTCGACCACGCCCAGGATGTAGAGCGGGTTCCAGACCTTGTATTTGGGATTGGACATTGAACCACCGTGTTCATGGAAGGCGACGTTGATGTCGAATTCCTTGGCCGCGCTTTCCCATGCCGCCACCAATTCGGTGGACTCGGTGCAGACGCTGTAGAGCCCCATCGTCTTGGCAAACTCCATGATTTTGTGAATGTCGGCGGCGTCCTTCGCCCCGACCACGCCGTAGTTGACCGGCGAGATGCCTTGCCGCGCGCATTCAGCCTTGAGCGCCATGATCACCTCACCGCTGGCGTTGTGATGGACCGCCTCCCCGGCCGGCGACTCCGGCCGCAGCTTTTGCCCGGGGTAAAACTCGATCGTCTTGCCGCCGGCTTCCTTGGTTTTGGCGATCGCCTCAAAGGCGCTGAATTCCTTGAACGAGTAGGCTTGGCACCCGATCGCCAGACCGCTCTGGCGGGCTGCTTCAGGAATGGGGGCGGCTGTGAGATTCATGGCCAGGGCGAGTGATAAGAATAGGGATGTGCGCATAGGTGGGTGGTTACGGAGTGTCTTTGCGGCGTCTTTCAAATCAAGAATAAATGCCGCTTGCCCGGTTTCCAGCCCACCCGCCCCTGGCGTTGCGGGGCATCCAGCCGGCGCGGGATGCCGCCGCGCGGTCACCCGCGCGCCTACGTCGGCGCGTCGCGCCAGCGCTGGGTGAGCTCGCCATAGGCGTCGATCCGGCGGTCGCGGAAGAACGGCCAGATCCGGCGGAAGTCCTCGACCTGGTGGAAATCCAGGTCGTGATAGAGGATCTCCTCGCTGGTCGTGGACGCCTTGGCGACGACTTCGCCGTACGGGTTGGCGACGAACGAGCGGCCCCAGAACTCGGTTTGGTCCTGGGTGCCGGTGCGGTTGACGGCGGCGAGGTAGCAGCCGTTGGCCACGGCGTGGCCGCGCTGCACGGTTTCCCAGGCGCAGTGCTGGGCGTCGCCCAGCGCGGGCTTCTCGGCGGCCAGCCAGCCGATCGCCGTCGGATAGATCAGGATTTGCGCGCCGCCCAGTGCCATCAGCCGGGCCGCTTCCGGATACCATTGGTCCCAGCAGATGAGCACCCCGAGCTTTCCGAACCGCGTGTCCCATACCGGCCAGCCGCTGTCGCCCGGAGTGAAGTAGAATTTCTCCTCGAAGCCGGGGTCCTGCGGGATGTGGGCTTTCCGATAGAGCCCGAGCAGCCGGCCGTCGGCGTCGTGGATGGCGGCGCTGTTGTGATAGAGTCCGGGCCCGCGGTGCTCGAAGTGCGAGCTCACCAGCACGATCCCGAGCTCGCCGGCCAGTTGCCCGAGCCGGTCGGTGACCGGGCCGGGCAGGGGATCGGCCAGGTCAAACAGCGCCGGGTCCTCGAGCGTGCAGAAATAAGGCGTTAGGAAGAGTTCCTGGGTGACCACGATGTTGGCACCGCCCGCCGCTGCCTGGCGGATGAGTGCTTCGTGGTGATCAAACGCCTCGGCCTTGGTGGCGAAGGTTGTGGACTGGAGCAGGGCGAGGCGCGGCATGGATTTGAGAATTGGCGGCGGTCTGCGCCCGCCGCGGGTTGTCACTCGCCAGGCTTGATGGAAACGAGCAGGGCGTTGTCGGCGGATAGGTATTTCTTGGCGAGGGTGTTGATTTCCTGGAGGGTGATCGAGCGGTAGTCGGCATCGCGCGAGCGGGCGAGCCCGAGGCGCTTGGGGTCCGCCTGGCACTGAGCCATGACGGTGGTGAGCCAGTAGTTGTTATCGCGGCGGGATTTGTCGAGTTGGCTGAGGGTGGGTTTGAGGGCGCGGTCGAGCTCGTCGGCGGTCGCGCCCTGGGTGGCGAGTTGGTTGGCTTGCTCGCGCATGGTGTTGAGGAGCAGTTCGAGGTCGCCGGGATTGCCGATGCTTTCCGCCAGGATGTATCCCATGCCCTCGAGCGCGTCGGACCCGGAGGCCCCGGCGCTCGGGCCGTAGGAGGCTCCGAGTTTTTCGCGGATTTCCTCGCGCAGGCGGTCGCCGAGGATTTCGGCGAGCAGGTTGAGGCGGCGGAATTCCTGCTGGTTGTTGCGGATGCCGACGGTTTTCCACAAGACGATGGCGATGGCTTGCGGGATTTTGGAATCGTAGGTGAAAGTCTTGGCCGCGGGCGCCGCGGGGAATTTGATCCTGCGCGCGTCGTTGAGGACGGGCGGGCTGGCTGCGCGGGCGGGCAGCGCGCCGAAGGTGGCCAGCAGGTCGGGCAGGATTTTCGCCGGCTCAAAATCCCCGACAATGGTCAGTTCCAGATAGCCCTGGGTGAGTTCCGGAGTGAGCCATTTTTTGGCGGCGGCCAGCGTGTAGGACGAGAGTTGTTCGACCGGGGCGGTGCTGAAGCGCGAGTCGCCGCCATGCAGCCACGCTTCCATTTCCTTCTCGGGCCCGCCGGGCGTGTGGTCGAGCTTCTGATAGAGCACGGGGATCTCCTTCTTGAACTGCCACAGCGCGTCCTCGCGGTAGCCGGGGTCGCTGAGGGTGGCGCACATCAGCTGGCACTGGAGGGTGAAATCGGCGGGGATGGTCGTGCCGCCCAGGGTGAAAGCATCCTCAGCCACCGCCAACGTGGCACCGACGTTTTTGCCGGCCAATATCTGTTGGAGGTCATCCAGCGAGTGCTTGCCCAGCCCGCCGCCGCCGAACACCGCGGTCGCAAACACGTCAAGCATCGGCTTGCCTTTCGGTTGGCTCAGCTTGCCCGCGCCGACGCGCGCCAGCAGCCGGATCTTGCCCTGTTCGAAGTCGGTGCGCTTGAGGTTGACCCGGACTTTGTTCGACAGCACCAGCTGGGTGATGCCGAGGTCGGCGACTTCCTTGCGCGTGGCGACGCTGCCCGGCTTGCCGAAGTCGGTGTAGTCAAACACCTGGATCGCGCGGGCGGCGGGGGCCTCGACCGCGGTTCCGCGCGCCTCCTCGAACAGTGCCGCGAGGTCGTTTTTGGCGTTGGCGGGCTGCTCTTTGGTGGTGAGGGACAGGTGGTAGCCGGGGGCCTCCCAGAACGCCTTGAACGCCCGGTGGCAGGACTCGAGGTCGATGGTGTCGAGACAGCGCCGGGCGATTTCCAGGTCGGTGGCGGGGGCGGAGAACACGGCCTGCTCGTTGATCGACTTGACCAACTCGCTGGCGATGGCTTCGGATTTGCGGGTCGCCTGTTGTTTGACCTCCTGTTCGTAGAGATTGAGCAGGTTGGATTTCGCCTCGGTGAGTTCGGAGGCGGTGAAACCATGGCTGATCGCGCGGCGCCATTCGTGTTCGAGGATGGGAACCACTTCCCGCCAGCGATCCTGCGCCGCGGTGATGCTGATGGACCCGAGTTCCACGTAGTCGAAGAGGACCTCGCGGGAAGCCGTGCCTTCGGCCACCGGCGAGTTTTTCTCCTTGGCGATGCGCTCAAAGCGGCGAGCCAGCATCGAGTGGGCGATCTCCAGCGGCAGGCGCTCGGCGCGGGTGGCGGTGTTGTCCGGCTTGATCAGATACGGCCGCACCACGGTCAGTGAGACATCCGTGGACGAGACCTCCTTGTCGTGGAGCACCGCCGTTTCGATGCCTTCGGGGAGGTGAATCTTGCCGAGGTCCGGGTCGGGCGCGGGCTGGACCGGCGGGCTCATCGAGCCGAAGGCGGTTTCAATGCGCCCGCGCATCGCGGCGGGATCGATGTCACCCACCACGATGAAGGTCATGCGCGCCGGAGTGTAATAGCGGGTGTAGAGATCCACAAAGCGCTCGCGCGGGGCCGACTTGATCACGTCCTCCAGGCCGATGGGGAACCGCCTGGTCAGCAGGCTATCCGGTAGAATGTCGGCAAACTGCTGCTCCATCAGGCGGTAGTTGACCGAATCGCGGCTGATCTTTTCCGAAAGAATCACGCCGCGTTCCTTGTCGATTTCGTCGCTGGCGAGCAGCGCGCCGTCGCCGAAGTCGCGCATCACGGTGAAGGCGAGGTTCTGGGTGTCGGGCGCCAGATCGGGCAGGTCGAGCATGTAAACCGTCTCGTCGAACGAGGTGAAGGCGTTGACGTGAGCGCCGAAGCCGATGCCGAGGCGCTGCATGCGCGGGACCAGGTCGGCGGCGGCGAAGTGCTTGGTGCCGTTGAACATCATGTGTTCGAGAAAATGGGCGAGCCCCCGCTGGTTGTCCGCTTCCATCAGCGAGCCCGAGGCGATGTGCAGCCGGAACGAAACCCGCTTGGGCGGCTCGCTGTGCGGATAGATGATGTAGCGCAAGCCGTTGCTCAATGTGCCGAAGGTCGCTCCCGGGTCTGGCGCGATGTCCGAAGACTGCTGCGGCCACGGGCGGGGCGGCCGGGCGGCCGGCGGAACGTGAGCCTTTAGAGCACAGCGAGAG
>JBAXBG010000045.1:0-19375 GCA_037142115.1 Verrucomicrobiota bacterium
GGATTTCCCTTATCCCCCGCCCCGCCCACGCCCGATGATCGATGTCGCATCCAACCTGCGCTTGAAGGAAATCCTCGGGGAGAGCGGGCGCTTTCCACTGGGAGTGGAGCTGGTGTCCACGCGCGGCACCATGACCCAGCTGCAGACGCTCAAGACGCGCGCCTTCGCCGAAGACCTGACCCACAGTCCGCGCGTCGATTGGGTGTCCATCACCGACAACGCCGGGGGCAACCCTGCACGTCCAGTTTCGTTCCGGGCCGCACACGCTTATCGCCAAGCGGATTGAAGGAAACTACCCAAACTACAGGCAGGTCAGCCCCGGTCATCTCCCCGAATCCGTCACCATCCCGGAACCGCACAAGTCCGCCCTCATCTCGTGGCTGCGGTCGTTGGCCGGCAAGTCGAACACAGTGCGGCTCACCTGGGGACGACCCGGCCCGCTTATGCGTGTTTGAAGTAACCAAACCAGCCTTTCAGCTTCGGATTGAGCTCCGCGATCATTGCTTCCATGCTGCGTCCGCTGGTGCGCTTGGTCCGGGGTTTGATCGAGTCGCGCAGCTTGCGCAGGCTTTTGGGCCGGAAGAAGCACGCGGAACAGTCACTCATCGTTCCGATTTCATCGATTTTGACCCACCAGCGGGTGGGTGATTGTGACATCCGAGAAGATGGCGTGGGAATCGACGACGCGGAGGCCAACGGAGCCGTTGTAAAGTGGTTGAGGGAACTCGGGACTTCGAAAAGCAGTTCTAAACGGCGATCCACACTCGCGGAGTCACGCTTCCTCGGGGCCGCCCAGCGGCAGAGCCGTAATTTCGAACGCCGCTGACTCGCGTTTTCGCGGCTCATGGGAATTCTCCCTACGGTGGTCCGTGGGGGATAGGGCATTGAGCTGTTTGAACACACGGGAAAAATGCAGCGGATCGTCGTAGCCTAACCGACTTGCGATTTCCTTGACCGACAAGTTGGTGCCGTTGAGCAATTGGGATGCGTGGTGCATCTTCAATCGGGTGAAATAATCCTTCGGCGCGAATCCAGTCTGTGCCCTGAACAGGCTGGTGAAGTGAGGCGGCGAAAACCCGCAAATGCCTGCGAGATGCACCATCTTCAGCGGTCGGTCCAGATGGTTTCGCATCAACTCGATGCTGCGGGCGACCCGTTGCCGGGCATCTGGCGCGTCCGTCCAATGGTTGTGACGGCGGCGAATCATCGCAGCTAGCAAATGGGCTGCTGTTTGCGCGGCGTAGATTAAATTCAAGGCAGTGTAACCGGTCTCCAATTCGGTCAGAACCTCTTCAAACAACGAATCCAACATCGCGTCTTCGCCCAGAGCAACCACCGGCTGCTCCGAAGTAACTCCGAGGGTTTCGAGAAAATCTGGGATCTGGCTTCCGACCGCGTGGAACCAGCGGATGCTCCAAGGATATTTTTCCTCAGCACCGTAGCTGTGCACGGTGTTGGCAGGAAGCACCAGCAATTCTCCCGCCTTGATTTTGTAGTGCTTTCCCAGCATGTCGCACCAACCGGACCCGCCGGTGCAATAGATGAAAATGGTCTCATCGGTACCTACGGGCCGCCGCGCCAGATGCCCGGCGGCCTTGGGATAATACCCTGCGGACGAGGCCAGCAGGGATTTGGTCAGCGGTTGTCTCGCGGCGGCACGGATCACGTCTTCCGGCAGCTTGACGATGCGCTGGCCGGCAAAACCCGCGATGAAATGGTGTCCCCGCAGCCGATCGGCGCTCGGAAGTTGTTCGACATGCAGTTGGGTCACGGTCCGGCGCACGAATCGGTTTGTAGAAGGTAATGGAATTTTCTCCATGCAATTCTGCGTTCCATCCATTGAGAAGCGGAATCGTTTCTGCCATTTTCTTCCCCAGCACCTCTGCGCCCGGGCCAACCGTCAGGGTGGCCCGGTGCCTAAAAAAAAATCAAACCTCCATGCACAGCGCACCGAACCCGAATCCCGGATCCACCGCCGTCATTGGCGAAATCAATCGTTTCTATCTCTGGACCGCCTGCCTTGTCGCTGCGCTCGGCGGGCTGATGTTCGGCTACGACTGGGTGGTCATCAGCGGTGCCGACATTTTCTATGAAAAATTCTTCCATCTAACGTCCGCCTCGGACATCGGCTGGGCGAAAGGTTGCGCATTGGTGGGATGCCTGGTCGGCGCGCTGGTGGCCGGGGTGTTGAGCGACCGCTTCGGTCGCAAACGTTTACTGATCCTGTCGGCGCTGTTGTTCACCGTCTCGTCGCTGGCCACGGGGCTGGTGGATACCTTTTCGGTGTTCGTCTTCTGGCGGATCATCGGTGGTGTAGCGATCGGTATCGCTTCGAATCTATCACCCATGTACATCGCCGAGATCGCCCCGGCGCATATCCGCGGCAAGCTGGTTTCACTCAATCAGCTCAACATTGTCATCGGCATCGTGCTGGCCCAGGTGGTGAACTGGCTCGTCGCCATGCCCGTTGCGCCGGAGGCGACGGCACAGGAAATCCTACAGTCCTGGAACGGACAATATGCCTGGCGCTGGATGTTCGGGCTGGTGGCCATTCCGTCCCTATTGTTCCTGATCGGCCTGTTCTTCGTGCCGGAAAGTCCGCGCTGGTTGGTCAAGAACGGCCAGCGCTCGCTCGCGCAAAAAGTTCTGGCCCGCCTCGGTGGCGAGAAGTTCGCGGTTCAGGCCGTGGCGGACATCGAGTCCACACTGGTCAATGAAATCCAACAGGTGAATTTCCGGGACCTGTTCACGCCGGGTGTCCGGCGAATTGTCGGCTTCGGAGTCCTGCTCGCATTCATCGTGCAGTGGTGCGGCATCAACGTGATCTTCTATTATACCAAGGACGTCTTCGCGGCAGCCGGCTACAACGTCTCGGCGATCCTGCTGAACATCATCATCGTTGGCGCGACGAACCTGGTGTTCACCTTCGTTGCTTTGCTAACGGTCGATAAGTTAGGACGTCGCTGGCTCACGCTGGCGGGCTGGGCCGGACTGGTGGCGATCTTCGTGGCGATGGGCTGGTGCTTCCACGCGAAGGTCACGGGCCTGCCCGTGGTCTTGCTCGTCATGCTCTCCATCGCTTGTTACGCGTCCACCATCGCGCCGATGTGCTGGGTGACACTGTCGGAAATCTTCCCCAACCGGATTCGCGGCGCCGCGATGGCCACGGCGGTTTTCGCCCTCTGGCTGGGAAATTTCACGCTCACTTACTTCTTCCCATCGCTGCTGGAAAATCTCGGTGCCGCCGGGACCTTCTGGAGCTTCGCCGGCATCTGCGCGGTTGGGTTTCTCATCATGAAAGCCTGGCTCCCCGAAACCAAAGGTAAAACCCTCGAGGAAATCGAACGCGAATTGGTGGATTGAAGGGGAAACCACACACCGCTCCATTTCACCCGAATACCCAACAAACACAATCAATGCTTACTTTTCCCAATCAGCTCAACCACATCCGCGACGGAGTTCTCGCTCAGGAGGAGATGCTCGGAAAAGTCGCCTCACACTATGCCGATGCCATCCAGAATGGTGGATTGGTCCACGTGTATGCGAATGGCCATTCACGCATTACCGTCGAGGAGATGGTTGTGCGGATGGGGGCGCTTACGGGCTTCCATCCACTGCTGTCGCACGCACTGTCCAACTTCACAGACGTGGTCGGAGCGGACAGCCTGCGTCTCAATCAAGCTATCGAGAAGGTCGAGGGTCTCGGCGCGGTGCTGCTGGATGAATACGACATCGGCCGGCACGATGTCTTTGTTGCCATCAGCGCCACGGGTCAAACCCAGGCTGCGGTGGACTTCGCCCTTGAAGTGTCCAGGCGTTACCCGGATCACCCTCTGGTGTGCTTCGCCTCCAAAAAGCAGGCCAGCCAAGCCGCACCCAAGCACAGTTCCGGCAAGACGCTCTGGCATGTCGCGTTGGAACACAAGCAAGGCTGCTTCCTCGACAACTGCATGCCCATGGGCGACCTCTCCACGACGATCGAAGGACAAACCGGAACTTACGTCATCTGCCCTCTCAGCTCGATCGGATCGCTCACATTGGTGCAATCGCTCAACGAACTCACACTGCGGGAACTGGACCGGCGCGGTTACATGCACATGGTCTTGCAGAACATGCATCTGGGCGGCTACGGCGTAAACTACGACGAATGGCTCGCGGACCAGCGCCGGCGTTACAGCCTGGCAATGAACAATCCGGACGCGGTGAAGCCCGTCAAACACTGATAACTCATCCGGTCATGACTCCACGCACGTATCTCATCACCGCATCCACCGGCATCGGCGCGGAAACCGCACGCCAACTCGCACGGCTGGGGCACAATCTGTTTATCGTCAGCAGGACAGCGGCGAATGTGAAGATGCTGGTCAAGGAATTGAACGAAATTGGCGCAAAAACAAGTTCGTTGACAGGTGATCTCACCAATCCAAAAACCGGCCCTGTTGCTGTGGCCAAATGTGTGGAAACCTTCGGCAGGCTCGACGGACTTTACAACGTTGCCGGTATCAGCGCGCGCAAGTTCGGTGACGGCCCCTTGCACGAATGCACCGAGGAGGGATGGCAAACCGTCATCGATACCAACGTCACCACCCAATACCGCCTGAGCCGCGAAGCCTTGCGCGTCATGCTGGCGCAAACACCACATTCCGAAAACGGCCAGCGCGGAGTCATTCTGAACATGGCAAGCATCCTCGGCATCCACCCGGAGCCTGTTCATTTCTCCGCCATCGGCTACGCAGCCGCAAAAGGCGCGATCATCTCGATGACCAAGGCGGCGGCCGCATTTTATGCCAGGGAAAAGATCCGCATCAACGCCATCGCCCCGGCGTTGGTTCATACTCCGATGAGCGCGCGGGCTTCGGAGGATAAGACCATTTTGAAATTCATCAAACAGAAACAACCGCTCACCGCCGGCATGATCCCCATTGAGGATGCCGCGGCCGCGGGGGTGTTTCTCCTGACCGACGCGTCCCGCTCCATCACTGGAGAAGTGCTGGAAGTGGATGCAGGTTGGAATCTTTGCTGATCGTCTTATGAAACCACGTCCTATCATTCCCCTATCAACGAAACCTGACTACGAACGGTGTATGGAACGCATTGAGGCGTGGTTCCATCAGGAGGTATTGGACCGGCCGCCGGTGCGCTTTTACCAGCACAACGCCCAATTCGAGGCGGGCGAACCGCTGGACAAGACCCGCTGGGAATCGTTGCGACAGCGCTGGTTGGACCTGGACTATCAGATCGGTAGTTTCGAGAAATCCCTCGTCGACAGGACGTTCCACGCCGAGACTTTCCCCGTGTTCACTCCCAACCTCGGGCCGAGCGTGTATTCGGCGTTTTACGCCGGGGAAATCGAGTTTGACGCAATCACCTCATGGTACCATCCGGTGCTGGATGGATTGGCTGATCTTTCAGTATTGGACAACGATCCGTTCAAGAGCCTCTTCTTCCGCAAGATCGTGGAGATGACCCGCGCGGCGCTCGACCGCTGCGGCGACCGCTACTGGGTGGGCTACACCGACCTGCATCCGAGCCTGGATTGCATGGCGGCGTGGCGCGGCGTGGACGGGCTTTGCTTGGACATGGCGATGGAGGAGGAATACCTCCCGTCGCTGGTGGATCTATCCGTCCGCGATTTTCACCGCGTCTTTGACCATTTCGATTCGATGCTCAAGGCGGCCGGCCAGCCTTCGGTGACGTGGATGAACATTCCCTGCCATGGCAAGTTCCACATTCCGAGTTGTGACTTCTCGACCATGATTTCCGCCGCGCACTTCGAGGAATTCAGCCTGCCGCAGTTGCGTCGCGAATTGCAAGGCATGGACCGCTGCGTCTATCATGTGGATGGCAAGGGCGTGGCCCGCCACCTCGACGTGATTCTCGCCCAACCCGAAATCCAAGCCATCCAGTGGGTGCAGGGCATGGGCACTGACTGGCCGATTCTCCAGTGGATTCCCTTGCTCCAGCGGGCGCTCGCTGCGGGCAAGTCGGTGCTGGTTGACGTGCCAATTGAGGAACTCGACGAGTTCATGCACCGGATGCCGTGCGAAGGGGTCTTCCTTTGTCTCGGCGTCAAGGAAGGGCAGGAGGCAGATACCTTGAAGCGAGTGCAGCGCTGGGGCAGGTGATATTATCAACCACTCATGAATCACTACACCAAAAATCTCCCACCGGCGAGACACTATGATGTCATTGTCGTGGGTTCCGGCTCGGCCGGTGCGACCGCAACCATCGCCTCCGCCCGGGCGGGTGCAAATACCCTGGTCATCGAGCGTCTTCCCTTCCTCGGCGGCACCAGTACTGCCGTGCTCGATACCTTCTATGGCTTCTACACGCCGGGCACTCAGTCGAAAAAAGTCGTCGGCGGTATCAGTGACGACGTCATGGAACGCTTGCGCGGATATTCATCGTGGCTCGAACGTCCCAACACCCACGGTGCCGGCACAGGAGTCACCTATCACCCCGAGTATCTCAAGGTCGTGTGGGAAGATCTCGTTCGCGAAGCCGGCGCGGAGGTGTTGCTCAACGCCTGGGTGCAGGATGTCGAAATGAAGGACAGTTCGTTGCTCTCACTCGTCGTCGCCACCAAGCTCGGTCTGCGGGTGTTCACGTCCGATGTCTTCATCGACGCTTCCGGTGACGCGGACCTCTGTCACTTCGGCGGCTTCGATTACGAGCTGGCCGGTGCGATCGATCCGGCCCAAACGCTAACAACCACCTTCAAGCTCTGCAACGTGGACGTCGTCCGACGCAACACGATCAATAAGAAGGAATTCCACGGGCTCATGGCAGCCGCCGCCGAGTCCGGCCAATACCATCTGCCGCGCAAAGAGGGCAGCGACCACATCACGCCTGTTGACCACATGACGGCGACCATCATGACACGGCTGCCATCGTATTTCAAAAAGGGCGAAACCATCGTCAATGCCACGGATCCGGAACTGCTCTCACAGGCCGAGATGGAAGGACGCAAGCAGGCCATCGAATACATCCGGTTCCTGCGTGACAAGGTTCCCGGTTATGAGAACGCGCAGCTCTCAACCTTCGGAATGCAGATCGGCGTGCGCGAAACGCGCCGCGTCTATGGAGAGTATCGCCTGACCAAGGACGAGGTTCTAAACGCGAAACAATTCGATGAACAGATCGGCCTCTGCGGCGCACCGATTGAGGATCACCACGGGGGCGAGGACACCGCATGGGGCTATCTGCCAGATGGCCAGTGCGTCGGCATTCCGTGGGGCACGCTCGTTCCGAAGGGTTCGCGAAACCTGCTGATGGCCGGACGTTGTTTCTCGTCCACCCACGACGCGCACGCAAGTGTCCGCTCGATGGCACAGTGCATGGCGATGGGCCAGGCCGTTGGTTCCGCCGCCGCGATGATGGTGAAGCAAAGAATATCCCCACAGGAAATCTCGGTGAAACATCTGCAAGACACGCTTCGGCACAATGGGGCGATCCTCGAAACTCCATGAACGGCCAACCTTACTATCTCGGCATAGATTGGGGCGGCACGCGTATCAAGCTCGGTGCGGTCACTGCTGATGCGGAATTTCTCGCTCAGGACATCTTTGAATCGCCGAAGAATGCGGACATCGACCATGTCGTCAGCGGATTGCTCGACAAATCAGAAGCATTCATCAAACAGATAGGACACCGGCCGCTGGGCATCGGGCTTGGTCTGACAGGTCCGGTCAATCCCGACCTTGGCGTGATGCTTTTGCCAGGCAAGGTGAAGGGCTTGGAAAAATATCCCATCGTGCCGCGCTTTGCGGAGCGCTTCGGTCTGCCGGTGCGGGCCGGAAACGACGGCACGCTCGCCATCTATGCCGAGAAATTCGCCGGCAAAGCAAAGGACGTGGCCTGGGCCGTCACCGTCACCATCGGAACAGGCGTCGGTTCGGGCGTGTTGCTTGACGGGCGCATCCTGAGCGATCCGCGTTTCATGTTCGGCGGCCAGTTGGGACACATCGTGCTGAACACCGCCGATGACCGGCTTTGCCTAACAGGCGCGCGCGGCACGGGGGAAATGAGCTGCTCCGCCACGGCCCTGGCCATTGGCGTACGCAGCGGCATCCAACGGGGTATCCCTTCCGCCTTGACCGACCGCTATTTTGCCAATCCTCTCTCGATTGATTTCCAGACCATCATCGAGGAGGGCGTAGCCAAGGGTGATCGACTCTGCTGCGACGAACTCCGCCGTTGGATTGGTTACGTCGGCTGGCTGCTGGTCAATGCTGTTCACGCCTATTCCCCCCAGATCATCATCCTGAGTGGCGGAGCGACTCTCGCGTCGGAATATTTTCTCAACGACCTTCAGCAACACGTCAACCGGCACATCTTCCGCTATCCGCCTGGAGATGGCGTGCCGATTGTGATCTCGGATATCGCCGAACATGCCGGAGTTCTAGGCGCGGCGATGATGATGAAAGTTTACCTGAAACACTGATATGAACGAATGGTCACAACTCACCTCGGATGAAGTCGCAGCCTTGGACCGCACGCTGCCAGTCATCATTCCGCTCGGCCTCGTCGAGGCCCACGGTCCGCACCTCGCCACCTCGGTGGACATGGACACCGCAGCGTATTTCGCGCGGAAAATCGCCGGCAATACCGGCGCGATCCTTTTGCCGCTCATGCCTTATGGCTTCGCCGACGAAATGGCGGAATACGTCGGCACGCTCGGCCTGCGCGCGGATACCATGACCGCCGTCATCACCGATCTTTCCTGCCATCTTTGTGCACATGGTTTCAACCGCCAGATCTTCCTGAGCGGGCATGGTGCTAACAAACTTCCGACGGAAATGGCGTTCCACCGAATCTGGGAGAAGTTTCCCGACCTGCGTGCGGTGTATTGGAACTACTGGACGGAGGCCGGCTTCAGCAAGATCGCCCATGCTGACAAGGGTGAAACCGAAATCGCACTCGCAGTCGGGACAAAATCGCACATGGAACGGGCGCAGGATTTCAAGGTGAACAAACCGTGGTATCGCCTGCGCTCGCGACATGCGCTCAATCCACATTCCGGCGGCATCAATGGCGAACCGACCCGGGCGGACTTAAAGGAAGGTGAAGCCGCCCGTGATGAGATTGTCGATATTCTATCAGACAAAGTCAGGTTCATCATCGCCACGGAAAAATCGAAATCATGAATCTCACCACTGAACTGAACCGCGCCCGGATTCTTTCCGCGGCGGTGATTGACGATCCGGCACATGCCGTGCCACTCGCGCGAGCCTTGCTGGCCGGTGGCCTCGGCATCATGGAAGTGACATTCCGCAACGCCCACGCTGCGGAGTGTATCCTCCGGATTCGCAGCGAAGTTCCGGAGATGATCGTGGGAGCTGGCACTTTGCTAACGCCCGCCCAGATCGATGAAGCTCTGGCCGCGGGGGCGGGGTTCGGCGTGTCGCCCGGCTTCAACCCTACCGTGGTCCGCCATGCGGTTGCTGCGGACTTCCCTTTCGCCCCCGGCGTCCTCACGCCCGGAGAAATGGAGCAATCGCTCGAACTTGGCTGCCCGGCAGTCAAATTTTTTCCGGCAGCCGCAGCCGGTGGTCCGGATTTCATCAAAGCCATCGCAGCACCTTACGCACACACGGCGCTGCGCATGATACCACTGGGCGGAATCGGCGAACACAACCTCGCGGAGTATCTAGAACTGCCTTTGGTTGTTGCTGTCGGCGGATCGTGGCTAACGGACCGGAAACTTGCTGCCACCGGAAACTGGGAAGAAATCACGCTTCTGACAAAGCGCGCAATGGAGCTTGCTCGCCCGGTGGTCAGAATCGAGGTCGTTTAGTGAGTTCTGTCATTTGACGAGGGTCATTTTGCCGAAGTGATCCCTCGTGATCCAGAATTCCACCTGTTTGCCTGTCCAGGTTGTGAGCGGCCAGGGTTCATTAGGCGAGGCGGGTGACGGTATCGAGGAGGGAGTCGGAGAGGCGCTGGACGCGGAGGTCGATGGGGGCGAGGATGCCGTCGTCCATGAGGATGAGGTTGCCGCGGTGGGTGTCCGAGATGACCATATTCCGCACGGGGTCAAAGAAGGCGGTGTTGCCCTCAATGACGAAGCGCTTCCAGCCGGAGTCGGTGAAGAACTGCTGGATCTGCGCGTCGGTGGCCGGAGTGCCGGCGATGGCGGGTTGGCGAATCAAAAGGCGCAGGCCGGACTCGGATTGGAGCGCGCCGAGGAAGGTGACCTGATCGCCAAACAATTCGTTATGGAGAAGCCAGCGCTCCAGATAGGCAATGGGCGACGCTTTGTGCTCCTCGTGGGGCCGATGGACCACCAGCAACCCGAAAAAATCCGGCCATGTGGCTTTGAGGTAGGATTGCGATGCCTCGTCGAACCAGACTTGATGTTCGTTTCCTTCCTCGTCGGGCGTCCGGATCAGTTCGACCGGCGAGGCTTGGAGGAAGAGTCCGCTTTCTTCGGCGTATTGTCGGAAAATTCCGAGTTCCTCGTGGAAATAGGTAGAACCGCCCTGAAAGCGCGCAACTGCTTCACAGCGGCTTCGGAGCTCTTCAACGGGTGCTTTAAGCGGGATTCCCGCAGCAGCGTGGCTTGGTTCATGGGCGGACATTAGCAGGGTAAGTGCGGTGGAGCAACTGGTAATGCGGTGGGGTTTGTGCAGTCGATGAATTTCGTCGCGCGGGTGGCAGATTGGGGTCGCTGCCGGAGCCGGAGCACTCGTTACAGCAGGCGCTCCGGGGCCAGATTCCGCAACGCCTGCCACTGCCCCTTCGCCTCATCGAGCTGGGCGATCAGGTGCAGAATTTGCGGCGTAATCCGTGGCGCTTGCATTATTGGATGCCCAATGAGTATCCAATTGATCCAATTAGGCAAACGGAAATCCCGGATCTTGGAACCAGCCCCGGCCAACCCTGGATTCTCTAGTTTTTATCTGTCACCCTGTACTGGGCTTATTTTACGGAGTCCCGGGGATGAGCTTTGGGCGGATGATCACCGAACAGGGTGATGCGTTGTGGTTCTTCATCCGCCAGATCAGAGCGTCCACGGCCCGGGCACCGATTTCAGCCGAGCAGATGTCGATGGTGGCGGGGCGTGGATTTAATACACTGAGGAAGATGTCTTCCGCGTTGCAGGAGACGATCTCGATGTCTCTGCCTGGGCGAACGCCCTGTTCTGCGAGCAGCGCATACAATGCATTGGTGATTTGATCGCTATAAACGAAAATCCCATCCGGAGAAGAATGGGAGAGTTTGGCCCAAGCGGCCTTGAGAGCAATGCGGTTGATGATTTGCGAGCTTTCATCGGCTATAAACAAGTCGTTGACGCTGGCGTCAACGATTTGCAGTCCGAGATCAGTTGCCGCGCTGAGAAACGCGCTTTGACGCACGCCCATTTGCCCCAAATAACCGACTTTCTTGCACCCCTTCTCGTGGAGGTGTATGGCGGCAAGGCGCGCCACTTCGATCCGGTCGTAATCCACGCAGTCGCAGTCGGAGCGGTGATTGGGAGCGGCGAATATCCTGACGACGGCGATACCGGGGCTGGCCCTTTCGAGTTCGCAAAATGGCAGATGATGGCTGAAGAGAAGAACCCCGCCACCGCGAAAATTGCGCACAACCTCGTCAATCGGTTTGCTTGGGTCGCAGAAGTGCATGACAAACTGCCATCCAAGCAGATAGGCGCGCTTTTGCGCCCCTTGGACGATTCGTGAAAACACGGGCAAATTCAAGCTTCCGGCGGCAGCGCCGCTTTCAATGAACA
This sequence comes from Verrucomicrobiota bacterium, assembly GCA_037142115.1. Taxonomy (GTDB): domain Bacteria; phylum Verrucomicrobiota; class Verrucomicrobiia; order Verrucomicrobiales; family Akkermansiaceae; genus Luteolibacter. The sequence goes on from JBAXBG010000045.1 coordinate 11,732, forward strand.
CAATGGATTTGGCCTGGCGCGGACGAGTCGAGCGCCGCCGCACCATCATGACCTCTGGGTTGCCGACGCCGAGATCCCGCAATGCCTTATGCACCGCGTCCACGTTCTTTTTCCGAACGCTCTCGGGTGATCGCAGCACATTGCAAACCGTCTTCGGAGAAACGCCCGACTTCAGTGCGATTTCCTCATACGTCGGGATATTTTGAAAAGTGGACATGGTGACGCGGGAAAGCCTTGTGTAAGTTCTACGATGATAGCAATAGAATTCGAATCCTCCTCAATGCAAGCGGGATGCGGGTTGCCCATCATGGGAAGCTAAGATTCTCTACTTTTTATCTGTCACCATGTGCTGATAGATCACCATTTGCAGGCTGAGTGGCGGCGCTCCGGGCGCGACTTGGCGGTTGGGGATGGCGAGCAGAAGCAGGCGCTCGGTGGTGCCGATCTGATAGCTTGAATTCGCCACCGGCACCATTCCGGCATTCGATTGGGCATCGATGCGGAAGCGGAAAACATCGGCGGCGGTGGGTGGCAGGTGCAGCAGTTGCAGGGTGCCGGGTGCGAGTTTCCCTTGTTGCGATTCGAAGCGCGTGACCAGCGGGATGCGGGTCAGATTGAGGGCCACCACGGTGCGGGCGGGGACCGTGCTGCCGGCCAGGTCGATGACGCGGGCCTGGGGGTTGTCCCAGCCGCGCTCGCCGTCCTCGGCGGAGATGATGACGAGAGGCTCTTTCAAGTCGAGGAGATCGCAGGAGAGTTCCGGCGGCGTGTGTGACTGGCGCGCGAGGGTGCGGATCAGGCGCAGGCGCAAGGACGACGCGCAGCGACAACGGCCAAGATGGATCACCTCATTGGGCCACGCCATGATTTTCGCATCCGGCTTTTGGGTGGGGGATTTTTCCGTGAGTTGCGGCGCATCCGGTAGTTCGATGGCATTCGGGACGATCGATTTCGTGGCGGGTTCGACTTCAATATATTCATCGCCTTTTTTTTCAAAGACCGGCATCGCCCGCTGACCAGCAATCAACACGTGAATCACCCGCTCGGATTTTTTTTCATCCTTGGGTGTGGGGGGTGCATCCTGGCCATGGACCAGCGACCACGGCAGGCAGGCGAGAGTGATGATGACGGGGAACTTCATATTTCGTTAGAGTGGAGCCAGCGGAACGAGAGGATGTCCAAGCGCCGGCCGAATTGTCCGGTGCCTGTGGTTAGAGGGTTGAGACCGCTGGCATCCGTGGCATTCGTGGAGGGATTGAGCGGCTGTGGTGTGCGTTGGACAACGGCTTCGGCCCACGCGCGGGCGGTCACAATGCCAGCGGCATCGCGGCACTCGCCATAACAGCGGATGGTGAAGGTGTCACTGCGGGCGGTGAGCACCGGCCCGAGTTTTTGCAGGATGTCCGCCTGCGTGAGATAGGCGGGGGCTCCCACCAGTTTGCTGTCCGCCCAATGGTTGTGGTCGGGCTTCGGCCCATATCCGATATTACCATTTGTTGCAGGAAAGTAGGGGGTTGGGTAGTTGGTGCCGTATTGAACTTGCATATCGCCCGGGGCGGGTCCTCCCATTGAATACTCCGTTTTAGCGATTTTGAAGGAATTGGCGAGCGTGCTATTGATGGTGGTGCGGTCGATGGCGGCCTGCAGGGACCCCTTCAATCCGGTTAGAGTGATAGGGGTTTCGGCACCGCTGAGGGTTGGTGGGATGACCAGGCGGCGGTTGATGAAATCGGCGAGCGACAGGAATGGCCCGCGTTGTTTGACCTCGACCACGATTTCCTTGGCGAGCGCGCGGATCTGGATATCGTCGAGTTTGCGGTAGCTGTTCCAGGTTTGGGTATCGTAGGGGCTGTTATTGTTGTATTCGCTGCCGGACGGTTGGATCAGGCGGGAGAACACGTCATTGGCGGCCACCTTGCTGCCATCGGCCAGGGTGATCTCAAGCGCCGGATCCTCCCGGAAGGAGGCGAGCAGTGCCGCCCACGCGTCCTCACTGGTTGAGTTCACATTGAATGCGCCGTCCAACATGAGTTGCGATGCGGCGCGGTTGCCATCGAGCATGTCTGCTAGAGCGGATGTGGTGGAGGCCAGCGGTTTGATGCGGGCATTGGGCAAGGTTTTTCCCGAGGAAAAATCGCGGGGCACGGTGGAGAGGAAATACGAATCCCAGAGCGCGAAGTTTGCCTCATACGATAGGTCGTAAAGGAACGCCTGCGAGTTCATCGCGGGATTCACGTCTGCCTGCCGGTATTCCAACCATGAGCGAGCATGACAGCCGAGGGTATTCCATTGGGCATCAGTGACATAGTTGGTTGTGCGCTGGCGTTGGCCCCGGGGATCGGCCAGGCTGTTGCCGATGGCATAGGTTGGGTGCCAGGCGAAGGGTGACAACGGCACATGTTGGAGAGCCCCGAGTGAGAGGATGGGCACCTCTTTGCGGGGAATGCTCAGGAGCGGATAGGTTTGGCCGCCGAATAGCGCAGGGGCACCGAAGGGTGACACCCGGTTCTTGCCATTGACCGGGACGGGTGCCAACTGGGAGTTGCTCCAATCCCAGCCGTAGGGATCGTCGATGAGCATTCCCCAGGTATAGCGTGCTGCCGCCTGGCTCGCACGTAAACAAACCTCCACGGGTGACCGGACCTGCCAACTGGCGCGGAGGTTGTGATTGGCCAGGACATTGTAGCCCAGATAGGGGGTGTTATAGCTTACGGGCTTGATGGTCTGGTTTTCATTGGTGTCGGCCAACCACTGGATGCGGTGGCCCCATTTGAACCGGTAAAACGCATTGCGTGCCACCGCGGTTTCCAGCAAGCGTTCGGACGTGGAGGCCGGGATCCCGTTAAACCACGGCGCATCGGAGCCGTAAACACCGTCTTCGGTTTGGGCGATATATTGGAGCGGCGGATAATTGACCAAATCGTTTCCTAACAGACCAGCGATCGACCCCGCGCCGGTGGGTCCCTTCACCTGCCATAGCTTATACCAGTATTGTTTCGTGTGCGCCGCCTCCTGCTGCGCAAATACCTGATAGGTCGACTTGTTGGTATCCGGGAGATCGACCGTATAGGCGCTTTCCAACATGAAGCTATCCTGCAGGGGCAGCGGTTTTTTGCACGAGAGGGGGAAGTTGGCGAGGCTGGTGGCGGCACCGCCGACGACGCCCCACGGGGAGCAGCGGTCCGAAGCCCCGCCGGCATCCGCCGTGAACAAGAGTGCTTCACCCGGTTCGAATGTGGTGGCTGGCACCATGAAAGCCGGGCGATGCGGGATATTGTTTCCCGGGGATTGGGCGTAGGAATTGCCAACCGCTTCGAAGAAATTCAGTAGTGTGGAGCCACCGGAGATACTTGGATCGAACACTTTGATGGAGAATTTATGCGGCATGGCAAACTGTGCCGCGTAGGTGGAGGCCTTGATTCCAACCTGATAGGGATTCCACAATACGAGGCGCGGGTAATAGTGCAGGCGCACTTTGTATTGGAAGGTGCCGGCCGTCGCGCCGGCCGTGGTGGTCTTGACCAGGGAGACGCCGTAGGAAATTCCGGCATCGATGATCACGGGATGGACCGTTGCCACCGTTTGTCGGGTCAAATCCAGTTCGGTGCCCGGACCAATTTTCAAAACACTGGTCGTGGGGATTGTGGGCGGTGCCACGGCAATTGGCGGGACGACCTCCAGGGTGTTTGAGGCATCCACTTTGGTGGCCAGGTCATTCCATGACTTGAGCATGCCGAACTTGGCGGATACCAGCTCCAACATCGGTGAATTGAGGAGCGGGGTGTTGACATCGATGGCCGGTTTGGTGCCGGAGGCGGCGATCGTGCCAGTGGCGAGAAACGCGCTCAGATCGCGGCGCAGGCCACTATTCTGGGTGTCTGCCAGCACCCCGGCGGAGTGGAAACCCAGATCGTGGAAGTGGGCTTTGAGGGGCGGCGCGCTTGGTGTTAGATTGGGATAGGTGAGATCGCCGGTGCGGCGACTGATGGTTTTGGTGAGGTCCGCGTCAGCCAAGGATTCATATTGTTCCAGTCCGGTCATGGAGCTGATGCCTTCCTGGGCGGGGTTGATCCAGGCGGGGGAGGCGGCGGCGGAACCGTCCGGTGCTGCGGCGAGATTGAAGCGGGCCTTGCATCCCTCATCGGCCACCCACCAGGCGTATCCGCCCTGTTTGAGCGCAACGCGCGGGGCCCACACCTGGTCGGCGTCAAGGGCCGTCGCCGAGCCCGCCCCGACTAAGCGCACGGGATCGGTGGCGGCGACGAGGGGATTGAGCCTTGCGGAAGGATCAGGGGTGCTTACCAACCACGACAACACCTCGTTGGTCCGGTTGTAGGTGGTGCCGTCCTCCCGGCGATCTTTGAGCGATCCCGCATCGATGCCGGTGGTGGTGGTCAGGCGGCCGAGGATCGGGGTGGTCGGGCTCGCGGGCTCGTCCCGCAAGCTATCGGTGCGCCACACGCCCATCCATTGCCGGTTGGCCACCGTCGTGCCTGCCGTCTCTAACAACGATGCGTTGGCGGTCACCCGTTGGTCCAGCCCGGCATACTTCTGCAATTCGCCCAGTGCCAGCATCATCGCCAGTCGCGCATTGGCCCGAGCGATAGACTGTGCTGCCGACTGGTTCGATGATCGCAAGGCAATGCTCGACAAGCTCAGCAGTCCGACCGCGAGGATGGTCAACAGGATCATCAGGGAGAGCGTGACGACCAGCGCGAAACCCGGGCGCAGCAGGGAGTTCGGGTGGCGGGATAAGTAGATATGGTTTTTCATATCAAGTTCTACGGCGATAGCTTGATGGTTGCGCCTGGGGTGGTTTCCCTCACCACGATTTTGTTCGTCCAGGGATTCAGCACGCGTAGTTTGCCGCCGACGGTGGAGGTGATTGCGAGTTTCAGCACCTTGGCGTCCTTCCATTCCATATCCACTATAAATCCGCCGCGGGCTTTCAGGCCCTTGACGCTGCCGTAGGCCCAGGCTTTGGGCAGGGCGGGCAGCAGGTGAAGTTCGCCGAGGTGGCTTTGCAGGAGCATCTCGCAGACCCCGGCGGTGTAGCCGAAGTTGCCGTCGATCTGGAACGGCGGATGGGTGTCGAACAGGTTGGGCGTGATGCAGCCGTTCAGGAGATCGCGCACGAGCTTGTAGGCGCGGTCACCGTCCTGCAGACGGGCCCAGAGGTTGATCTTGTTGGCGGTGCTCCAGCCGGTGCTGATATCGCCACGGGCATCGAGCGAGACGCGGGCGGCCTCGGCCAGCGCGGGCGTTTGTTGCAGCGAGATCTGCCGGCCGGGAAAAAGGCCGACGAGGTGCGAGACGTGGCGGTGCTTGTCGGTGGGGGTGTCGAGCGCGCCCCCATCCATACCGGGCTGGCCGGTCAGCTCGGCCCGCCATTCCAGCAACTGGCCCCAGCTGCCGGTCTTGGGCGGCAACAGGCGGGTTTTCATCCCGGCGAGTTGCAGGCGCAGATCGGCATCCACCCCGAGCACTTCGGAAGCCTCGATCGTATTGGTGAACAAGTCCCACACCCACTGCTGGTTGAAGGCGATGCCGGGCTCATTCGGCCCGTGTTCGGGCGAAAAGTCCTTCGGGGTGACCAGCGTGCCGTCGGGCTCGGTGATCAGGCTGTCGATCCAGAAGGCGCAGACCTCTTTCATGGCCGGATAGGCGCGGGTGAGCAGGTAATCGCGATCGCCAGTGAAGCGGTAGTGGTCGTAACTGTTTTGCAGCAACCAGGCGGCCGCCCCCAATTGCCATTGCCAGGAGCAACCGCCAAACAGTCCGCTTTCCCCGCGCATGGCCCAGCCGGCCTTATTCAGCTGTTTACGGGTCGCGGCGGTCCGCACCTCGCGGATCGAATCGATCCACTCGGCGTAGGACTCGAAACACTCGGACAAGTTGGCCACGTCGGTGGGCCAGTAATTCATCTGGACGTTGACGTTGGTGTGGTAATCGCAGCGCCACGGCGGGTTGTTGGAGTTGTTCCACTTGCCTTGCAGGTTGGCGGGCAGGCCGCCTTGGCGCGACGAGGCGATTGTCAAATAGCGCCCGTATTGGAAAAGCAGGGTCTCCAGTTGGGGGTCGCGCTCCTTGGTTTTTTTGAGGTTTGCAAGCCGGACCGCAGTCGGAAGTGCGGCTGCGGGGCTGGTGCCGAGATCGAGTGTCACGCGCCCAAACAGGCTTTGGTAATCGCGCAGGTGCTCGGTCAACAGGTCGTCCCAACTGCGCTTGGCGGCAGCATCCAGTCTGGCCATGACCTTGGCGTGGGGGGCCTCGGCTTTCCAGCCCTTGCTGCGATCCTGGATGAAATCGGTGCCGGCCGACAGGAGCAGGGTGATGCTGGTCGCCTTGTCAAAGGTGATTTTGTCCCCGTCGGCCTTCAGCGTGCCGCCGTCGTGCAAGACGCGCACTTGGGCCTCATAACTCAAAGCGAGCGCATAAGGAACAGTGCGTTTTCCAAATTGCCAGCCGGCGAGCGAGCCGGCAGAGGTGATGGTATTGTCGGTCGCGCGGATCGCCGCCTTATGCATGTCGGTCAGCGCGACCGAGCCGGTTAGCGAGCCGGGTTTATCGGCGGTGAAGCGATAGACAATGACCTTGGCCGGATAGCTGGCGAAGGCCTCGCGGCGGTAGTTGATCCCGTCTTGGGCAAAGGTGACGGTGTGCATGGCGCGCTCCAGATCGAGCTCGCGACGGTAGCCTGGCGGCGTTGCGACTGCGGGCAAAGCTTGAGGCTTGATTGAGGAGGCTGCCAGGTTGAGGTTGCCGAGGGCGATTTCGGCCAGCTGAAAGTGAGGGGCGCCGTGGTTCGCAAGAAACTCGAACTTGTAATAGGTATATGCTGTTTGGTTTTTGAAATCGAACGGCTGGGCGGACTTTCTGCCAGGCCAGATGGGGGCATCCTGGCGCTCGTCGAGCAGGGTCCACGTTTTGGTGTCTTGGGATCCAAAAAACCGCCATGCTTTGGGATCTCTCTCAGGCAAATCGTTGCCGGAGGTTAATGTGTAGCGAGTGAGCGGGATCTTTTGTTCGCCGGGTATCTTCGCTTCCCAGACGATCGGGAAGGCGCCCTTGTTTTCCACGCACCACTTCGTGGCGGTGTTGCCATCAACCGTGGCATCTCCATCGTTTCCTTTGGGGGAAATAACTGCGGAAACAACAGCGGCCTTCGGATCTGGCACCGGAGCGTTTGGTTCCCCCTTGCCGAATTGCACAAAGACGTCGCCGAATGCCTGGTAGGCGCCCGTGTCCTCCTCGTCGCCGATCCACAGGCTTTCTTCGTTGAACTGGATCTGTTCGCGCTGGACGCCACCAAAAAGCATGGCGCCCATGTGCCCGTTGCCGATAGGCAGTGCCTCCGACTCCCAATTCCGGGCCGGGCTGTCATGCCACAAAACCTGGCTGGCTGACGCCATCGCGGGTTCTCCCGCAGAACTCGCGGCATCCGCCGCCATGGCCAGCGACATTGCCGCGGCCGTCATCATTTTTGTCATGTTCAATTTTGTCATATCCATTATTGACTGATTTTCAAGGCCGCCTCGATCGACTTCGCAACCTGCTGGCCCATGAGTTCGTAGCCTTTGGCGTTGAGCAGCGCGGCCGTGGCAAATAGCAGGAGGAGTGGCTTAAGGGTCATTTCTTGGGAAG
>JBAXBG010000046.1:0-19315 GCA_037142115.1 Verrucomicrobiota bacterium
CTGGGGCCGGGCTCTTTTTTTGCCCGCATGCGGCGGGGGGGGCAAAACGCACTTGCGCGCGGGCGGTTGCGGGCTAGTTTCCCGTCATGACGCGACCCGCCATCGAATTCAGCATCAAGATATTCATCGTGCTGCTCATTGCCACCTTCGGATGGACGGTGACGCGGGTGATGGGGATGCTTGGCTTGTTCTGATTGGCACCGGGTGCCGAGCTATTGCCAAGCCGCGGAGATTTCGGTGGTGCGGCTGCTCTTGTTATAAGCGTCCTAAATTCGTCCCCCCGCCGGTGGCGCGTCGGCGGAACATTAGCTGGCAGCGAAGGCCGGTCGTGCCAGCACCCGGCAGAATCGTCAGTCCGTTCTATGAGCGCCATTGGGGGTGGGTAGCTCCGCGCGTTTGGCGGTCTGCCAGGAGGCTTCCATCTGGGTGAGGGAGGCGGCGGCGAGGGTGAGTTGTTGGCGTTGGAGGTCGAGTTCCATGGCGGCGAAGCGGGCTTCGAACTTTTTGTTGGCGGCGGCCATGACGACTTCGGGGTCGGATTTGCGGAAGCGGGCGAGGTTGACCGCCGAGAACAGCAGGTCGCCGAGCTCCTCGTCAACGGCGGCGGAATCCCCCGCGGCGAGGGCGACCTCCAGCTCGTCGAGTTCCTCGCGGAGCTTGGCCAGCACACCGGCCTGCTCGGGCCAATCGAAGCCGACTTTGGAGGCTTTTTTCTGCAGTTTGGCGGCGCGCAGCAGGGCGGGTAGTCCGATGCCGATGCCATGCAGGAAGGGATGTTCCTGATGGCCTTTGTCGGCGCGCTTGATTTCGTCCCACTGTTGAAGGACGGCGGCAGCGGTGGCCACCGTGCTTTGGGCGAAGACGTGGGGGTGGCGGTGGACGAGTTTGTCGCTGATGCCGCGGGCGACGTCGTCGAGGGTGAAATGGCCGGCTTCTGCGGCCAGTTCGCTATGGAAAATCACTTGCAGCAGCAGATCTCCCAGCTCTTCCTTGAGGTGTTGGAGGTCGCCGCGCTGGATGGTGTCGACGGTTTCATAGGCTTCCTCGATGAGGTTGGGCACCAGCGAGGCGTGGGTTTGCTCGGCATCCCACGGGCAGCCGCCGGGCGCACGGAGGCGGTGCATGAGGGCGCGCAGGCGGGCGAGTTGTTGCGCATCCTCGGGGGTGTCGATCAATTCGGCGTCGGTCATGGGTCGGAGTTTTGGCGTTGGGAGGCTTGGCGGAGGAGGTCGCGCTCGTCCGGGGTGAGGCTTTGGAAGCCGTCGCGCGAAACCTTGTCGAGGATCAGGTCCACGGCGGACTCCTGGTCGGTGTGCAGCACCGTGCGCGGGCGCAATTTGGGGGCTGGGCTGGATGGAAACCGCAGCGGGCGGTGGATTTCCGCCGCCGGTCCGCCGCCGAGCAGTTGCGGATAGCGCATCAGGATGAAGCCGAGAATGGCACCACCGAGGTGGCCGGCCTCGCCGCCCTGGTTACCGCCGAGGTTGAGGAGGATCGCGCCGATGGAAATGGCCATGAGGCCGATGGCCAGTTGGCGCATGGACAGCTCGATGGGCGGAAAGAGCAGGGCCACGCGCAGATGCGGGGCGATGACGGCCACGCCGATGAAGATGCCGTAGATGCCGGCGGAGGCACCGATCATCGAGGAGTCATCGCCGCCGGGCAGCAGGTGCAGGCGCATCAGCAAGCTGAAGAATGCGGCACCGGCCGCCCCGCACAGGAGGTAGAACAGCAGGAACTTTTTGGAGCCCCACCAGCGTTCCATCCAGGGTCCGAAGAAGAAGATGCCGATGGAATTGAACAAGACGTGTCCGACGCTGGCGTGGAGGAACTGGAAGGTGACGAATTCCCACAGATGTCCGTGGAGCAAGGCCGAATCGATCGAAAACGCGCCCCAGGCCAGCAGGATCGGGGGGCGGTTGGGTGGCAGGTCCAGCAGCAGCGGCAGGATCAGGTAGTCGAGGATGAAGATCCCGACATTGGCGACCAAGAGTCCCCGCACCACCGGTGGCAGCTGCGCCCACACGCCACCGCTGCGGGATTGGTGGCGGTGATAATCTCGATCTGCAATGCCCATCGGGCATGTGGGTAACACGGCAGCGGCCATCCCGCAAGGGCGGGTGCGACGCTTTGTTGCCAACTGGATAATGAAAGAAAGCGAAAGCGACCCTCGTAGAAGGGCTTATGAATGATTTAACCCCCACTGATCGTTCCGCATTCCGGCTCTTGAGCATGAACTCCGTCGTGGCCGTCTGGAGTTGCCTGAGCCCGTTGGCCGCGATGGCTCAGATTACCCCCGCTCATGTGCCGGCCAGCGAGATAGTGCGGATGGAATCGGCAGGTGCCTCGCAAGTGGTGGAAAAGGTGCGTGCCGGCGCTCCGGGAGTGATGGTTGAGATTGGGGTGAAGGTGGGTGATCTGGTGAAAAAGGACCAGATCCTGGGCCATATCGACTGCGATGCGGTCAAACTGCAGCTTGACCTCGCCCGCCACATCATGGAGTCCAAATCGAATCTTGAGTCGGCGCGCAGCCAGGCGGAAGCGTGGACGGTGACGCGCGAGGAAACCGCAGTGGCGGTGCGCCGGCACAAGGCGGAGCGGTCCCGCCTGGAGTGGGCGTTGGACATGGAGAAGATGTATCGGAGCCAATATGAAGGTCAGGAGGAAGCCGAGCAGGCTCAGGTGATCCAGTATGAATACTGCAAGGACCAATATGACAAACGTTTCTTCCGGGCTCCGGTGGATGGTGTGGTGACCGCGGTGCTGGCAGAGATCGGGAAGCCGGTCGCCTTTGCGACCCATGTGTTTACCATCAGTAACGAAAATACCTATGCAGTGCCAGTGGCGGTGCCCGCGGCACTGGCGGCGGCGGCAGCCACCCAGAGCACGCTGCCGGTGCGGGCTGCCGATGGCAAATCGTCGGGCCATGCGTTGGTGGACAGTGTGAGCAATGACCCGCGCACCGTGGGGGGCAAAATCATCAAATTGTTGGTGAACGCGGCGGATTTTCCCAAGATCACCCCGGGGGATTTGCTAGGCATGAAGTTCGAGGTGTTGTTGCCCCCGGTGGCGGGCAGCCCCCGCAAATAGTTGCAGCTCAGCGCGGCGGATCCAGCCACGCCGCGGCGGCCTGCCCGGCGCGGGTGCCGGTGGCGAAACATCCCTGGATCAGGTAGCCGCCGGTGGGCGCTTCCCAGTCGATCATTTCGCCCGCGACGAACACCCCGGGGCAAGTGCGCACCATCAGCGAGTGGTCAAGCGCGGCCCAGCCGACGCCGCCGGCCGAGGAAATCGCCTCGGCGAGTGGGCGGGGGCCATCGAGCGGGATCACGCAGTGTTTCACCTCGCGGGCGAGAGCGTCGGCATCGTGCCAGGTGTGGCGGGCGAGGATCGCATGCGCGGCCGCGCCGAGCCGCCAGCGGATCCGGGCCTCGTCGAGAAACCCGCGGCGCACCGATTCCATTTTGGCGACCAAACGGGCATGGCTGAAGGTGGGTTTGAAGTCGATAGCGAGGGCGGGCCGGGGCATCGCACGCAGGGTGGGGCCTAGCTGGTAGATGGCACCGCCCTCGATGCCATAGCGGGTGATGAGCAGTTCGCCGGTGGCGGTGGCCGGGCCGGCGCTGACCTGAATGTTTTTGAGTGGCTGGCCTTCGGCGGCAGCGAGCACGTCCGGCGGCCACCGATGGCACCAGCCGCAGTTGGCCGGGACCAGCGGGTGGCAGGGGATGCCGAGGGTCTCAAAGCTGGGCATCCACGCGCCGTCGGAGCCGGTTTGCGGCCATGAGCCGCCGCCCAGCGCAAACACCACCGCCCGCGCCGCGGTCACCGAGCCATTCTCGAACTCGAGCTGATGGGGCGTGCCCGGCACCATGCCGGTCCAGCGGTGGTTCATGTGGAAGCGCACGCCGAGGTCGCGCAAGCGGCCGATCCACCGCCGCAGCAGGGGGGCCGCCTTCATTTCCTGCGGGTAGACCCGGCCGGTGGCGGCCTGGAAGGTGGCCACGCCGAGGCCGGCGGCCCACGCCCGGAGGGCGGCGGCATCGCACCCGGCGAGCAGGTCGGGCCAGATACCGGCGGGTTGGTCGGGGCCTGAGTAGCGGGTGGCGAAGTGCTCGCTGGGTTCGGCGTGGGTGAGGTTGAGGCCGCCCTTGCCGGCGACGAGGAATTTGCGGCCGACCGAGGGTTTGGCGTCAAACAGGCTCACTTGCACGCCGGCGGTGGCGGCGACCTCCGCAGCGCGCAGGCCCGCCGGGCCGCCGCCGATGACGGCTAGTTGGACGGGTGAGTGCAATAAGAGCAGACTAATCCGCCGAAGTGGGCGGGGCAACCCTGGATCCTGGACTGGGAACTGTTGCCGAAGCGGTCTCGCGCAAAGGCGCTAAGACGCTAAGCGGGAGGACGAGATGGAACGCAGGCTTCAGCGGTCCACCCTGGTGTGACATCGTAAGGTTCCAGACTTCGCGTGGATTCACAAGATTGGAGGCCGTGGTCGGTGACGCTAGGCGAGGCTGGAGCCTCGCGGTCCGTCGGTGAATCGTGCAACCTTCGCCAGGTGGGTTGACAGGTCCGGCGCAGCCCCCCATGCTGCGCGCCCCCGCCCCTCCGTCCTGCCAATTCATCATGATTTTCAAAAGCCTCTGTCGCCACGCCGGAATCGGCGCCAACTCTTATCTGCTAGAAACCAACTCCGCGCGGGTGGTGCTGGACGCGGGGATGCACCCCAAGCACGAGGGTTACGCGGCGGTGCCGCATTTCGAGTTTCTAGAGGCGGGTTCGGTGGATTCCATCGTCATCACCCATTCGCACCTCGACCATGTCGGAACGTTGCCGGTTTTCCTGGAAGAGCAGGCGCAGGCGCGGGTTTTTCTCACGCCCGAGACCGCCGAGCTGGCCTCGGCCTTGCTTCACAACTCGGTGAACGTGATGCAGTCCAAGCGCATTGAGCACGGCATTGCGGAGTATCCGTTGTTTGAGCACCGCGAGCTCGACCGGATCGTGGAAACGTTTGAACCGCGCGACATCGATTGCCCGTTCAAGCTCGATCACGCGGGCACGATGCGCGCCACTTTCCATGACGCCGGCCACATTCTGGGCTCGGTCGGGCTGACGATCGAGGCCTCGGGCAAGCGTGTGATGTATACCGGCGATGTGAACTTCGAGCACAGCACGATCCAAAAGGGCGCGCAGTTTCCCGAGGAAACCGTGGATGCCTTGATCGTCGAAACCACCCGCGGCGAGCAGGCCCGCGAGCCGGGCTACGAGCGCACGGCGGTGGAGAACGACTTCGCGGAAGCGATCGAGCGGGTGCTGGCGCGCAAGGGCTCGGTGCTGGTGCCGGTGTTCGCGATGGGCAAAACCCAGGAGATCCTGGCGATGCTGCACCGCTTCAAGAGCGAAGGCCGGATCCCCAAGCACACCCCGGTGTATATCGGCGGCCTGAGCACCAAGATGACTCACATCTATGACCGGTTTTGCGACTCGTCGCGCCGCCATCTCCCCGGTTTCCGGTTTCTCAAGGACATGGAAATCCAGGGCAGCGAGCGCAAACGCAAGGGGCCCATCCCGTTCAACCCGGGGTGCATCTACGCGCTTTCCAGCGGCATGATGTCGGAAAAGACCGTTTCCAACAACTTCGCCCGGCAGGGAGTCCTGGAAAACAAGCGCCACGGGCTGTTTTTCGTCGGCTATGCCGACCCTGAAACCCCCGGCGGCCGGATCCGTCTGGCACAACCCGGCGACCCGGTGCTGCTGGATCCCGCCTACCCGCCGGTGCCGCTGCATTGCGAAATGCGGGTGTTTGACTTCAGCGGCCACTCGACCCGCGACGCGATCGCCGACTACATCGAAAAAGTGCGGCCCAAGAAGGCATTTCTGGTGCATGGTGACGACGGAGCCGTCGAGTGGTTCCGCGGCGAAATCCAGCGCCGTCTGCCCGATACCCAGGTCATCGTCCCGCTGCCCGGCGAAGAGCATCGGATCTGAGCGGGCGCAGCAGCGGCCCAGTGACTCCCTAACGGGGGCGGACATCCCGTCCGCCAGTTCGATTCCTTGGCTTCAGAACGGGACGAGACGTCCCTGCTCCTTATAAGAATGCACTCCACGGATCGGATGGAGACGGCCCGGAAGGGTCACAGGCTGCGGGTCCGGATTTCCTCGGTGATGTTAGCAAGAAACTCGTCCAACGGGATGGCGCCGAGGTCGTCCTTGTCGCGGTGGCGCACCGCGACCGTGCCCTCCTCGGCTTCGCGCGCGCCGATGACGAGCATGTAGGGGACGCGGTCGAGGCGGGCGAGGCGGATTTTGGCGCCGATTTTGTCCGAGCTGCGGTCCATGGTGACGCGCACGCCGGCCTCGGCGAGTTTGGCGGCGGTGGCCTCGGCGACATCGAGGGTTTTTTCCGAGATCGGCAGGACGCGGACTTGTTCCGGGGCCAGCCAGGTCGGAAACTTGCCTTCAAAATGTTCGATGAGCAGGCCGGTGAAGCGCTCCATCGAGCCGAACGGCGCACGGTGGATCATCACCGGAACGTGCGGCTGGTTGTCCGCACCCACGTAACTCAGGCCGAATCTAACCGGCAGGTTGTAGTCCACCTGGACGGTGCCCAGCTGCCAGTCGCGGCCGATGACGTCCTTGACCACGAAGTCGATTTTCGGGCCGTAGAACGCGGCCTCGCCGATTTCTTCGGTGTATTCGACGCCCAGGGTTTGGACGGCCTCGCGCAGCGCGGCTTCGGCCTTGTCCCAGTTCTCGGCGGAGCCGACGTATTTGTCGCTGGCCGGGTCGCGCAGCGACAGGCGCACCCGGTAGTCGTTCATGCCCAGCGTGAGCAGGACCTTTTTGACCAGGTCGAGGCAGCCGGTGACTTCGGCGGCCACCTGGTCGGGCGTGCAAAACAAGTGGGCGTCGTCCTGGGTGAACCCGCGCACCCGGGTCATGCCGCCGAGCTCGCCGGATTGCTCCCAGCGGTAGACGGTGCCGAACTCGGCCAGCCTAACCGGCAGGTCGCGGTAGGAATGCGGGTCGCTCGCAAAAATCTTGATGTGGTGCGGGCAGTTCATCGGCTTGAGCAGGTAGCCGTCGTAGCTGCCGTCGGCCAGGCCGTTGATCAGGGTGGCGCAGGTCGCGTCCTCGTCGGCTAGCTTCTCCAGCACGTCGCGCTCGGCGATGGCCGGGAACTGGCTTTCCTGATAGTACGGGAAGTGGCCGGAGGTCCGATAGAGGTCGAGCTTGCCGATGTGCGGGGTGAACACCTGCGAGTAGCCCTGCTTGTCGAGCTCGGCGGTGATGAAGTCCTGGAGCGCGCGGCGCACCAGCGCGCCCTTGGGCTTCCACAGCACCAGCCCCTGGCCGACCATCTCGTCGATGTGGAACAGCCCGAGCTCGCGGCCCAGCCGGCGGTGGTCGCGCTTCTTGGCCTCCTCCAGCCGTGTGAGGTGCTGCTCCAGCAGCTCCTTGCTCTCAAACGCCGTGCCGTAGAGCCGCTGGAGCTGGCCCTTCGACTCATCTCCCAGATAGAACGACGACGACACCGACATCAGCTTGATGTTCTTGCACTTCGAGGTGTAGCCGACGTGCGGGCCGGCGCACAGGTCGATGAACTCGCCGTTCTGGAAACACGAGATTTGTTCGCCTTCCGGGATCTTGTCGATGAGGTCAAGCTTGAAGCGCGACGGGTTGCCGGGCCGCTCGGTGAGACCGCCGAGCCGGCCGCTTTGCGCCATCGCCTTGGCGTCCTCGCGGGAAATCGCCTTGTATTCGAACTTCTGGTTGTCCTTGGCGATTTTCTTCATCTCGGCCTCGATTTTCTCGAAGTCGTCCGGGGTGATCCGGTGGGCCATCTGGAAGTCGTAGTAGAAGCCGGTGTCGATGGGCGGGCCATAGGCGAACTGGGCGTCGGGCCAGAGCCGCAGGATGGCGGTGGCCATGACGTGGGCGCTGGAGTGCCGGAGGCGTTCCAGGTCGGTCATCTGCTGGCGTTCGTCGAGAGTCTTGCGGTCGTTCATGGCGGGCACAGGGAAACGCTTGGTCCCAACTTGTTCAAGGGGCAAATCGTGTGGACTTGAGCGAAACGCGGAGGCGCGGAGGTCGCTGAGGGATCGCTGAGATTGGAAAGGCGTGTGGACTTGAGCGAAACGCGGAGGCGCGGAGGTCGCTGAGGGATCGCTGAGATTGGAAAGGCGTGTGGACTTGAGCGAAACGCGGAGGCGCGGAGGTCGCTGAGGGATCGCTGAGTTAGGGAAACGCCGGGTGGATCGGTTCAGATATGCCGTCTCCAACCTGGAGCCTCCTCCGCGGTCCTCTCTGCGACCTCTGCGCCTCCGCGTTTCGATTCAATCCCAAAAAGCCGCAGGCGAAACCGTCCAAGCGGCTGGTCTGAAAACAGCAGACTCCTCCGCGATTCTCTCTGCGACCTCGGCGCCTCAGCGTTTCGATTCAATTCAAGCGCACGCCTTAGCAGAAAATAGCGACGGTCGCAGACCGCCGCTACAGATACCCGCTCACGCGTAGCTGCGGATCGAGGCGTGGACGCTTTCGTAGACGAGGCGTTCCTTGTGGAGGGCGGGGGCCTCGCCGGGGCCCTTGTATTCCCAGCAGGAAACGTGCGAGAAGTGGTCGTCGTCGCGCTTGGCCTCGCCGGCCTGGGTGCTGCCGGCCAAGACTTCCGGGTCGTTGGCGAAGAACTGGTGCTCGGCGCGGAAGTGGCCGCCGCAGGACTCCTCGCGGTCGCGGGCGTCGTAGCACATCATTTCGCCGAACTCGAGGAAGTCGGCGACGCGGCCGGCCTTTTCGAGTTCCATGTTGACGCCCTCGGCGGAGCCGGGGATGCGCACGTTGTTCCAGAACTCGTCGCGGATTTGCGGGATTTTGGCCAGTGCCTCGTCGAGGCCCTCGCGGGTGCGGGACATGCCGCAGTTGTTCCACATGGTCATGCCGAGTTCGCGGTGGAACGAGTCGACCGTGCGCTTGCCCTTGATGGCGAAGAGCTTGGAGACGCGGTCGCGGGCTTCGGCTTCGGTTTGCTTGAACTCGGGCATGTCGGTGGTGACCGAGCCGGGTTTCTGGCTGACCAGATAGTTGGCGATGGTGGTGGGGATGACGAAGTAGCCGTCGGCCAGGCCCTGCATCAGGGCGGAGGCACCGAGGCGGTTGGCACCGTGGTCGGAGAAGTTGGCCTCGCCCAGCACGTGCAGGCCGGGGACGTTGGACATCAGGTTGTAGTCGACCCACAGCCCGCCCATCGTGTAGTGGACGGCCGGATAGATCATCATCGGCGTCTGATAGGGGTCCTCGCCGGTGATCTTCTCATACATCTGGAACAGGTTGCCGTAGTTGGCGCGGATGGTCGCCTCGCCGCGGCGCTTGGTCGCGTCGCGGAAGTCCAGATAGACGCCGAGTCCCGTGGAGGCGATGCCGCGGCCGTCGTCGCACGCTTCCTTGGCGGCGCGCGACGAGATGTCGCGCGGCGAGAGGTTGCCGAACGACGGGTATTTGCGCTCGAGGTAGTAGTCGCGCTGGTCCTCGGGGACGTCGGCGGGGTTGAGCTGCTTGTTGCGCAGCTTGGCGGCGATGTCCTTGGATTTGGGCACCCAGATGCGGCCGTCGTTGCGCAGCGACTCGGACATCAGGGTGAGCTTCGACTGATAGTCGCCGCTGACCGGGATGCAGGTCGGGTGGATCTGGGTGTAGCACGGGTTGGCGAAGAGCGCGCCGCGCTTGGTGGCGCGCCAGGCGGCCGTCACGTTGCAACCCATGGCGTTGGTCGAGAGGAAGAACACGTTGCCGTAGCCGCCGGTGGCCAGGATCACCGCGTCCGCGGCGTGGGTGCTGATCTGGCCGGTGGCCAGGTCGCGCACGACGATGCCCTTGGCGTGGCCGTTGACCAGCACCAGGTCGAGCATCTCGGTGCGCGAATACATTTTCACGCCGCCCTTGCCGATTTCCTTCTCGAGTGCCTGATAGCAGCCGATCAGCAGCTGCTGGCCGGTCTGGCCGCGGGCGTAGAACGTGCGCGAAACCTGCGAGCCGCCGAACGAGCGGTTGTCGAGCAGGCCGCCGTATTCGCGGGCAAATGGGACGCCCTGGGCGACGCACTGGTCGATGATGGCGTTGGAGACCTCGGCGAGGCGATAGACGTTGGCCTCGCGGGCGCGGAAGTCGCCGCCCTTGATGGTGTCGTAGAACAGGCGGCGCACCGAGTCGCCGTCATTCTGATAGTTCTTGGCGGCGTTGATGCCGCCCTGGGCGGCGATCGAGTGGGCGCGGCGCGGGCTGTCCTGATAGCAGAAGCACTTCACCTGATAGCCCAATTCGGCCAGCGAGGCGGCGGCGGCACCGCCGGCGAGGCCGGAACCGACGACGATGACGGTGAATTTCCGTTTGTTGGCCGGGTTGATGAGCTTGGAGTCCATCTTGTGCTTGGACCACTTTTGCTCAAGGGGGCCGGACGGGATCTTGCTATCGAGGACGATGGACATGGCGGATTGGGATCGAGGATTGGAGATTTGAGATTTGAAATTGAGTCATCAATCCTCAGTGGCCGACGGTTTGGGCCAGCGCGTGGAAATAGCCGGGGAACAGGTTGATCGCGAGCGGGATGGAGATGAAGCCCAGCCAGATGAACAGGCTGTAGCCCAGCGAAACCTGTTGGATCAGGCTGGAGGCCTTCTTGGAGCGGAAGCCCAGCGTTTGGAAGATCGAGCCGACGCCGTGCATCAGGTGGGTGCAGAGCAGGGTCATGGCGATCACGTAGAACAGCGTCACATACCAGACCGAGAAGCCGTCGATGACCATCAGCCAGGCGTTGTGGACCTCGCCCTCGACGCCGAAGAGGGTGGTTTGGTAGCGGGCGAGCGTGTTGTAGCCGGCGGCGGGGCCGACGCGGGCGGTGAAGTGCAGCAGGTGATAGACGGCAAAGGCCAGGATGGTCAGCCCGGAGAGGATCATGTAGCGCGAGGACAGCGAGGCCTGGATGGTCGTCCGGCACTCGTAGCCCTTGCGGGCGGTGCGGTTTTGCAGGGTCAGGGCGATGGTGGCGAGGATGTGGGCGGCGAGCATGCCGAGCATGACGATGCGGAACAGCCAGATGCCCTTGCCGTGGAGCATGTGGTGGAGGAAGTAGGCGTAGGTGTTGAACGGCTCCGGTCCCATGAACACCACCAGGTTGCCGATGAGGTGGCCGGCGAGGAACAGCACCAGCACCAGGCCGGTGAGGGCGACGACGAGCTTTTTCCCGATGGAGGAGGACCAGTAAGTTTCGAGGCAACGGGTGAGGGCGTTCATAACAATTAGGAAGGGGCGGCGGGCTCGCCGGGCGAGGAATAGACCGCTGGGGCGGAGTTTTCAAGAGGAGAGTCGGGGCAGGGCAGAATCGGTGACACGAAAGGCAGGATTTGCGGAGCGGGCGGCGGAAAGTCGGTAATTGTTATGGTCAGGCGGGCTCGCGGGGGCTTGATCCATGAGCCCCTCTACCGGTCGGAAAACCTTGCCGCCGTGGCGGTTGCGCGTGGCGGACGAGGGCGTGGGCCTGCCACCGGACTTTGACTTGCGGCAGTTGACCACGCTGGGTCTGAAGCTGGTTGCCGACCTGACCCGCCAGCTCGGCGGCCGGCTTGAAATCGGGACTGGACCCGGGGCGGTCTTTGAGATGGAATACGTTGAGAGCCGCCCATGAACTTGACCGCCAACCGCCTCGACGCGAACCCGCCGCCCCTATTTGCTGCGCCCTGAATTTTATCGGCGCGCAGGCGTTGTGATCGCACGCAGTTGGTTGCATGTTTAAACCCAGTGGAAGCCATGACCGACCAATTTACACCACGTTTGTTGATTGTTGAAGACGAATCCATCGTCGTGGCGGACATTGCCATTCGTCTGGCGCAAATGGGCTACGAGGTGGTGGGTTCCGCTGCCCGCGGGGCGGAGGCCTTGGCCTTGGCGGAACAACTGCGGCCGGATCTGGTATTGATGGACATCCACCTGCAAGGCGCGATGGATGGCATCACGGTGGCCCACGAGTTGCGCGCCCGGCTGAGCCTGCCGGTGGTGTTTCTCACCGCCTATGGCGAGGGGGTCACGTTTCAGCGTGCCAAGGAGGCCGAGCCGTTTGGCTACATCCTCAAGCCCATCGAGGATCGGGAGTTGCGCATCGTCATCGACATGGCGCTCTATAAACATCAGGCCGAGCGCAAACTCCAGGCATTCAACGCGGAACTGGAACAGCGGGTGGCCGACCGCACCGCCGAGTTGGAAGCCGCCAACAAGGAGCTGGAGGCATTCTGTTACTCCGTGTCCCATGACCTGCGGGCACCGCTGCGCGCCGTCGACGGTTATACCCGGATTCTGGTCGACGACTATGCCGCCGGCCTGGATGCCGAGGGTCAGCGGGTCTGCTCGATCATCCAGCAGGGGGCCCGTGACATGGGCCAGCTGATCGAGGATCTGTTAGCGTTCTCGCGCATCGGGCGCTCGTCGCTGAAGTTGTCGGCGGTGGACATTGCGACGCTGTCCCGGTCGATCTTCTTTGAGGTGACCAGTCCGGCGGAGCGCGAGCGGATTGATTTTCAAGTGGGAGCGCTGCCGCAGGCGGTGGCGGACCCGACGCTGTTGCGGCAGGTCTGGATCAACCTGCTGTCCAACGCGGTCAAGTTTTCCTCCAAGCGGTCGCGGGCGGTGATCGAAGTCCAGGCGAGCGCGGGTGCCGACGAGGTCGTGTATTCGGTGCGCGACAACGGCGCGGGCTTTGACATGCAGTTTGCCGACAAGCTGTTCGGGGTCTTTCACCGGTTGCACAGTGCCAAGGAATTTGAGGGCACGGGGGTGGGCTTGGCCATTGTCCGGCGGATCATCGAGCGCCACGGTGGCCGGACCTGGGCGGAAGGGCAACTCGGCACAGGAGCGACGGTTTTTTTCTCACTGCCCAAAGCGTAATTCTCATGGACCCGACAACTGAAGAAGTAATCCGAATCCTGATTGTGGAAGACCTGCCCACCGACGCCGAGCTCAACGAGCGAGAAGTCCGGCGGGCGCTGCCCAAGAGCGAGTTCCTGTGGGTCGAGACGCGGGAGGATTTCCTGATGGCGTTGGAGGTCTATCATCCGGACCTGATTTTATCGGATTACAAGCTGCCGCAGTTTGACGGGCTCAGCGCGTTGAAGTTGGCGTTGGAGTTGGCACCGGACACGCCCTTTGTGATCATCACCGGGTCGATGAACGAGGAGACCGCGGTGGAGTGCATGAAGGCCGGGGCCTGGGACTATGTGATCAAGGAACATATCAAACGACTCGGGCCGGTGGTGATGAGCTGCCTGGTGCAGAAGTGCCTGCGCCTGGAACGCAAGCGCGCGGAAGTGGATTTGAAGGAAAAGTATGCGGAACTGGAGCGCTTCCACCGGGTGACGGTGGGGCGGGAGTTGCGCATGATCGAGTTGAAGCAGGAGGTCAACGCGTTGCTGCAAGCGGCCGGGCAGGCGCCAAAATACAAGATCGTCAATGCACCGTGACAAGCAGAGCGGCGTGAAGTGGAGCGATCCGGAGCTCGGAGAACCCATGGCCGGGTTGCGCCGCGGCGCGTATGGGGCGCAAGGGCGCAAGATCGCGGTCTATGACGAGGCGTTCGTGCGCAAAACCATGGCCAAGCGGATGGTGGCGCTCGGCCTGCCGTCGCTGGCGGCCTATGGCGAGCAGTTGGCCCGGCAGCCGCAGGAAGTTGCGGATTTGCATCGCGCGCTGCGCATCGGCTACAGCGAGTTTTTTCGCAATCCGCTGACCTTCGCCTTCCTGGAGCAATGGATTTTGCCCGGTCTGGCGGCGGAGAAACGGCTCGCCGGGCGGAGCGAGATCCGGGTGTGGTCGGCCGGTTGCGCCGCCGGCCAGGAGGCGTGGTCGATCGCGATGCTGTTGGATACCTTGAGCGGGGCGGGCGAGCCGCGGGTGTTCTATCGTATCTTTGGGACCGATTGCTCGGAGCCGGATTTGGAGATGGCGGCGGCAGGGGTTTATAGTGCCGAAGCGGTGGGCAATGTCCGCCGGCGCGATCTGGAAGGCTATTTTTCCCGCCGTGACGGGAGTTGGGTGATCTCCCCGCGGCTGCGGGAACGGGTGAGTTTTTCGGCCTATGATCTGCTGGACGAGAGTTCGTCGAGCCCCGAGGCCAGCCTGTATGGGGATTTCGATCTGATTTTCTGTTGCAATCTGTTGTTTTACTACCGGCTGGACATCCGCCAGCAGATTCTGAGCAAGCTGTGCCGGGCGCTGTCCCCTGGTGGATATGTCGTGACCGGCGAGGCCGAACGAGATATTGTCGCCGCGCACGATGGCCTGTCTGCCGTGGCTCCGCCCGTCGCTTTATTCCAGAAGACTTGCCATCCCCGCTCCGGACGCATAGCCATGACCCATCTCGCGCCAGGAATTACTCATGACGACCGCCAGCCGCTGTAACTGATGAAATTGGATGATCTTAAAATAGCCACGCAGTTGCGACTCGCGCTGGGCGTCATTTTGTGTTTGGTGGTGGGTTTCGGAGTGGTGGTGTGGCGTCAGGCCCATGACCTGTGGGCGCAGACCCAAATGATGTACGATCATCCGTTTCAGGTGGTCACGGAGGTCGGCGAGATCGAGGCGGCGGTGCTGGCCATCCAAGGGGCAACGCAAGCGATGCTGCTCAACCCGACCGATCCGGCAATCACCGTCGCCTTGCAGGAGATTGAGGTTGCCAGCGCCGACGCGTCGCGCCGCCTCGATCTACTGCTGGGGCTGTACCTCGGGCCCCGCAGTGACATCACCGACCTGCGCGTCGCCTTTGCCAAGTTGAAGGTGTGCCGCGAGGACGCGGTCCGCTTGCTGCGGGCCGGGCAGCCGGCGGCGGCCAAGGAACGGGTCCTGCAAGGGGCGCACCGTCAGCAGATGGGCGTGGTGATCCGTCAAATCCAGCAGGTTGAGGACCTGGTCCGCGCCCAGGCTGCCCGTTTCTACCAGGATGCCACCGTCCAGAACGCGGTCTTGAACCGCCATCTGATCGTGTGCGTGGGGGTGATCTTGTTGCTGTCGCTGGTCATTGGCGGGTTGCTGCAGAAATGGATCAAGCGGCCGCTGCAGGAACTTACGGCGGTGTCGGCGCAGTTCCGGCGGGGGCATTTGGACGTGCGCAGCCATTATGTGGCTGGCAATGAGTTCGGGACCCTGGCCACCTCGTTCAACACCATGGCCGCCGAGATCCAGGCCCAAACGCAGGCCAATGAAAACGCGGCCCAGCTCGCCGAACTGATGTTGCGGCACGATGAGGTGCATGCGTTTTGCAATGAGTTGCTGCAAGGGCTGATGTTGCATACCGGGTCGCAAGTGGGCGCGGTGTATTTCCAGAATGAAGCGAAAACCTCGTTCGGACATTTTGCGTCGATCGGCTTGGGTGCTGGCGGCCGCGCCGCGTTTTCCTCGAGCGAGCTGGAGGGTGAGCTGGGAGTGGCCTTGGCGACGCGGCAGATTCAGCTCATCACGGATATTCCGGCCGACACGCGCTTCACCTTCGCGGCGGTGAGTGGCGACTTCACCCCGCGGGAAATCCTCACCATCCCGGTGCTGGCGGAGAATTCGGTGGTGGCGCTGATCTCGCTGGCCAGCGTCCACGCCTATGACGCCGCCGCCCTGCGGCTGGTGGACGAAATCTGGAGTGTGCTCACCGCGCGGGTCAATGGGGTGTTGGCCTTCCGCAAAATCCACTATTTTGCCGAGCAACTTGAGCAGCAGAACCATGAGATGGAGGCGCAGCAACGGGAGTTGGCGGTGCAGGCCAATGAACTCACCGAGCAGAATACCGAGCTCGAGATGCAGAAACAGCAACTCCATGAGGCCAACCGGCTCAAGAGCGCCTTCCTCTCGAATATGAGCCATGAGTTGCGCACCCCGCTCAATTCCGTGATCGCACTCTCGGGAGTGCTGCATCGCCGGCTCGCCAGCACGATTCCGGCCGAAGAATACAGCTACCTGGAGGTCATCGAGCGCAACGGCAGGAATCTGTTGTCGCTCATCAACGACATCCTCGACTTGTCGCGCATCGAGGCGGGCCGCGAGGATATCCACCTCACGCGCTTCTCGATCCGCGAGTGCATCGATGAAATCGTCGCCATGATCGCCCCGCAGGCCCGGGAGAAAAACGTCATGCTTACCAGCGTGGTGGCCGACGATCTGGCGCCGCTGACCTCCGATCCGGATAAATGCCGCCACATCTTGCAGAACCTGGTCGGCAACGCCGTCAAGTTCACCGAGGCCGGCACCGTCGAGATCTCGGCCCAGTGGCTGGGGGAGACGCTGCATGTGGCCGTCCGCGACACCGGCATCGGGATCTCCGGCGAGCACATCCCGCATATTTTTGATGAATTCCGCCAGGCCGACGACAGCACCTCGCGCAAATACGGTGGCACCGGGTTGGGCCTGGCCATCGCCCGCAACTATGCCAAGTTGCTTGGCGGCTCGATCACCGTGGAAAGCCTGCCGGGTCAGGGCTCGACCTTCACCCTGCATCTGCCCCAGTCGCTGGAGCTGCCGGAGAGCGCCCGGCTGGACGATCTCAGGCGCGGCCCGGCAGGTTCTCCGGGCGGGGTTGTCGCCTCCGGCCAAGGCCACAACATCCTGGTCGTGGAGGACTCGGAAGCCGCCATCATCCAGTTGACCGAGATTCTACAGACCCAGGGCTACCAGGTGCAGGTCGCCCGCAACGGCAAGCAAGCCCTGGCAATCATCGAGCACACCGTGCCCGAGGCCATGATCCTCGATCTGATGATGCCCGAGGTGGACGGGTTTCAGGTCCTCAAGGCGATCCGCGGCACGGAGCGGGCCGGCCAGCTGCCGGTGCTGATTCTAACCGCCAAGCACGTGACCCGCGAGGATCTGAGTTTCCTCAAGGGCAATGCGGTCTATCAGTTGATCCAGAAGGGTGACATCAACAAGGACGGGTTGCTGGCCGCGGTGGGCCGCATGGTCACTCCCGCCGCCGTGGCACCGGTGCCGCCACCCGCCGCGCCGCGCCGGCGTCGGCCGGTGCGCCCCGGAAAGCCGCTGATTCTGCTGGTGGAAGACAATCCCGACAATTTGCTGACCGCCCGCGCGTTGTTGAGTGAGAGTTATGAGGTCATCACCGCGGAGGATGGGTTGAATGCCGTGACCCAGGCCCGGCTCCACCAGCCCGATCTGATTCTCATGGATGTCGCCCTGCCCGTGATGGATGGCTTTGAGGCGTTGCGGTCGATCCGTGACCACGCGATTTTGAGCGACATCCCGGTGTTGGCCTTGACGGCCAGCGCGATGCAAGGCAACCGCGAGGAGATCCTGGCCCGCGGCTTCGATGCGTATGTTTCCAAACCCATTGATCACGCGACGCTGCTCCAGACGTTGCGCGAGATGTTGGGATGAGCCCTTGAACCATGAAAATTCTGGCCATTGATGACAACCCGGACAATCTCATCGCGCTGCAGGCGGTGGTTTCCGATCGCTTGCCGGGCACCCGGGTGCTGACCGCCCTGAACGGCCCGCAGGGGCTGGAAATCGCCTTGGCCGAAGATCCGGATGTGATTCTGCTCGATATCGTCATGCCGGGAATGGACGGCTACGCGGTATGTCGCAAGCTCAAGGAGGACGAGCACCTGCAGATGATTCCGGTGCTGTTTCTGACCGCCCTCAAGACCGACCGGGCGAGCCGTGTCCAAGCGCTCGAAGTGGGGGCCGAGGGCTTCCTGTCCAAGCCGTTTGACGAGATCGAGCTGAGCGCGCAGATTCGGGCGATGGCCAAGATCAAAGCCGCCGTGCTGATCCAGCGCAACGATCAGGAGCGCCTCACCAACTTGGTGGCGCAACGGACCCGCGCCCTCCAGGAAAGTCAGGACTCGATGCTCAATCTGCTGGAAGACCTGCACGCGGAAAACGAGGCCCGCAAACACGGTGAACAGGCCATGGAAAGCCAATTGGAGGAACTGCGACGCTGGCACGCCGCCACCCTCGGCCGCGAGGGCCGGATCGGCGCGCTCAAGCGCGAGGTCAACGAGCTGGCGGCCCTTCTCAACCAACCGCTGCCCTACGCCACCCCTGAGGACCTCGAACGGTCGGCCAATTTATGATCGCTCTCGCCCCTCGCTTTCGTCTTTCACCCAGGGCCTTCCGCCTGTTGCCGTGGGTTGCCTTGGCGTTGCTTGTCGTGGTCAGCGCGTGGTCGGCCTATCGGGCCGACCAGGAATTGCGCGCCAACCTGCTGCAGCAGGCGCGGCTGGTGGCCCAGGCGCTCAACATTGACAACGTGAAGGCACTCACCGGCACCGCTGCCGACCGGGAACTGTCGGATTATCAGCGGCTCAAGTCCCAGCTGATGTCGATTGGTCCGGCCAACCCGCATTGCAAGTGGTTTTACCTGATGGGTCGCCGTTCCTCCGCCCGGGCCGACGACACCATATTCTTCTTTGTGGACAGCGCGGCACCCAATGTGCTGGACGCCAGTTTGCCGGGGCAGGTCTATTCGGATGTTCCGGCGGGTTACCGGCCGGTGTTCAACACCAAGGACGCCGCGGTGGTGGGCCCGGTCTCAAACCGCTGGGGCGAGTGGGTCACCGCTCTGGTGCCGCTGACCGATCCGGAAACCGGCTCCTTGTTGGCGGTGATGGGCATGGACATTGACGCCAACGACTGGCGCTGGAATGTGGCCACCCGGGTGACGCTGCCGGTCGGTTTGATGCTGGTGTTGCTGATCTTTGTGGCGGCGGTGGTTTATTCCAACCCGTCGCCCTTGCGGGTGGCCCCGGGACGGCAAGAAAGCGTCGTGCTGAGGCCGATCCTGTGGCGTTTGCTGCCGCCCCTGACGCTCATCCTGGTGGTGCTGATGGTCACGGTGGGCACCTTCCTGTGGGAGCAGCAGCGGCAACAACTCGCCAGCGAATGCGCCGCCGATATTTCCGAAATCGCCGGCAATTTGTCGGTGGGACTGAAACGCGACGTGATGGCCCTGACCACCACCGCCCAGTCGATCATCGCCACCGATGCGGTGCCAAGCGCCCTGCGTGCCGGCGAGGTGGCGGGGCTGCGTGCTGCCAGCGAGCCGGTGTTCGAGTTGCAGCGCGAAGCACAGCACCTCACCCATTGTTACTTTTTCAATGCCAAGGGGGAGTGCCTGCTGCGGCTCACCCAACCCGAACTCCCTGGCGATCCGAGTCGTCGCATCACCCCCGCGGAGAGTGAACGCCCGGGCAAGGCCACCTCGGGCATCGAGTTGGGGCCGCAGGGATTGCTGATCCTGCGGGTGGTGCAGCCGATTCTCGTCGCAGGCAAACGGGTCGGCTAT
>JBAXBG010000047.1:0-19076 GCA_037142115.1 Verrucomicrobiota bacterium
GGATTGAGCAGCAGGATGTGTTCCTGCGGAATGACCACGCTCGGCAGTAACAGTGCGGCACGGGCCCGCTGGTGGAGCCAGCGCTCACCCAAACTCCGCGCTCCGGGCGATGACGGCCCGGCGCGCCAATCGGCCGGCAGATCCGCAGGTTTCACCGTTTCGATCCACGCCTCCGGCATGGTCACTTCGAGCAACCGCCACTCCAAGCGGATCGCCTCGCGCGGGGCATGGACGAGGATTTCCAGGGCCGCCAGGGCCCGCGATTCCGCCAGATACACCGCCGCCATGCCCGGTGGATTCCAGCGCCCGCCAAAGCGCCGGGCACCCTCGCCGTCCATGGCTGCGGCCACCCATGGCGCCTGCACGATGCGAAAAAACGTCGCCATGATCAGGAAAACACCCCGTGTTGCAACCGCCCTAACAAGTTTTCAACCTCGCGCGCTCCGATCTCGGTATCCGCGAAATCCAGCGGGCTCTCGCCCTGAAACGCCACCGCCGGAGCGACCAGCCAGGACCGCGCGCCCGCGGGCCCGCCAAGGGCGGCCGCCGCGCGGGCGAACAAGCGCGCATACCGGACCAAGCGGTCCGACTCCGCCCGATCCAGCTGTCCGGTCTTTTTGCGCCGGTGCAGGGTGGCGCGCGACATGTCTAACAACCCAGCCAGGCGCTGCTCGCTCAGACCCAGCAGATCGAGCAGGGCTTGGAACTCCGCCAGCGGCAATCCCTCCCGCACCCGGGCGATGAGATACGGAGCCTCCGGCTCACGCAGCACGGATTCCCCTTCACCTGCGGCCAGTCCATGGGACACATCAGCGGCTTTATGTTTCATGTGAAACAATTACTCGATTCATTCGCAGCGCGCAACCGAAAAAACGAATGATTTGAAACACGCGTGACCCTAGGTGAAAAAAAAACCGGCAGTCGTCGTGAGACGACTGCCGGCAGATGAGGCAAACTCAATAGCGGTATTGGTCGGCCTTGTAGGGGCCTTCGACCGGCACGCCGATGTAGTCGGCCTGGTCGGGGGTGAGTTGGGTGAGCTTGACGCCGATCTTGGCGAGGTGGAGTCGGGCGACTTCCTCGTCAAGGAGCTTGGGCAGCACTTTCACTTCGCCCGGCTTGTTGGTGTCGCGGTTTTTCCAGAGGTCGATCTGGGCGAGCGTCTGGTTGGTGAAGCTGTTGGACATCACGAAGCTCGGGTGGCCGGTGGCGCAGCCGAGGTTGACCAGGCGGCCTTCGGCCAGCATGTAAATGCTGTTGCCCGTCGGGAAGGTATACTTGTCGACCTGAGGCTTGATGTTCTTTCTCACCACGCCGGGGGCGTTGTTGAGGCGGTCGATCTGGATCTCGTTGTCGAAGTGGCCGATGTTGCAGACGATCGCCTGGTCCTTCATCTTGTCCATGTGCTCGAGGCGGATGATGTCCTTGTTGCCGGTGGTGGTGACATAAATATCACCCCAGCCCAGCGTGTCTTCCACGGGCAGCACGCGGTAGCCTTCCATCGCCGCCTGCAGCGCGCAGATCGGATCGACTTCGGTGACCACGACTTGCGCACCCTGGCCACGCAGCGCCTGGGCACAGCCCTTGCCGACGTCGCCATAGCCGCAAACCACGCCGACCTTGCCGGAGATCATCACGTCCGTGGCGCGCTTGATGCCATCGACCAGCGACTCGCGGCAACCGTACAGGTTGTCGAACTTCGACTTGGTGACCGAGTCGTTGACGTTGATCGCAGGCACCAACAGCGTGCCGGCCTTGGCCATTTGATAGAGACGGTGGACCCCGGTGGTGGTTTCCTCGGAGACGCCCTTCCATTCCTTGACGATGGCGTGGAAAATGCCGGGTTGCTTGCCCTGGACATCCTTGAGCAGGTCCTTGATGACCTGTTCCTCATGGCTGCCCGATGGCGTGCTGATCCAGTCGGAGCCGTTCTCCATTTCAAAGCCCTTGTGAATGAGCAGCGTGGCGTCGCCGCCGTCATCGACGATGAGCTGGGGGCCGAGGCCCTGCGGGTTGACCAGCGCCTGCCAGGTGCACCACCAATATTCCTCGAGGGTTTCGCCCTTCCAGGCAAACACCGGCGTGCCACCCGCGGCAATCGCAGCCGCGGCATGATCCTGGGTCGAGAAGATGTTGCAGGAAACCCAGCGCACTTCCGCCCCGAGATCGACGAGCGTCTCGATGAGCACCGCGGTCTGGATCGTCATGTGCAGCGAGCCCATGATGCGCACGCCTTGCAGCGGCTTTTGCGGGCCATACTTGGCGCGGGTGGACATCAACCCGGGCATCTCGTGCTCGGCGATTTCTATTTCCTTGCGGCCGAAATCGGCCTCGCCGATGTCGCGTACTTTGTAGTCGGTGAAACTCATGGGGTGGTGGTGGTGTGGTGTGGTGGTTGGAGAAGCAGTGAAATCCGTCGGATCAGACCGATCCGACCGATCTTCAAATCTTGCGTCTGTCGGCGATCAGCCGACCGCCTTCTTGAGCGCGGCCGCCTTGTCGGTGGCTTCCCAGGTGAGGTCGGCGTCGTCCTTGCCGAAGTGGCCGTAGTTGGTGGTCTTGCTGTAGATCGGGCGCAGCAGTTTGAGCTGCTTGACGATGTCGGCGGGCTTGAACGAGAATACTTTGAGGATGCCAGCCAGGATTTGCTCCTCACTGGCGGTGCCGGTGCCGAAGGTGTCGACGTGCACGCTCAGCGGTTCCGGATGGCCGATGGCGTAGGCGAACTGGACTTCGCACTTGGTCGCGAGGCCGGCGGCCACCACGTTCTTGGCGACCCAGCGGGCCATGTAGGCGGCCGAACGGTCCACCTTGGACGGGTCCTTGCCCGAGAACGCGCCGCCGCCGTGGCGGCCCATGCCCCCGTAGGTGTCGACGATGATTTTCCGGCCGGTCAGGCCGCTGTCGCCCTGGGGCCCGCCGACCACAAACTTGCCGGTCGGGTTGATCAGATAGACGGTCTCCTTGGTGAGCAGGTTCTTGGGCAGCACTTTCTTGATGACCTGCTCGATGCAGAATTTTTCAATCACGGCGTGCGAGACATCGGCGGAGTGCTGGGTGGAGATGACCACGTTGACGATGCGCGTCGGCTTGCCATCGACGTATTCCACGGCCACCTGGGACTTGGCGTCGGGCCGTAACCACTTGGCGAGTTTGCCGGCCTTGCGGATCCGGGTCAGCTCGCGGCCGAGGCGGTGCGCGAACATGATCGGCGCGGGCATCAGCTCCGGCGTCTCGTCGCAGGCGTACCCGAACATGATTCCTTGGTCACCCGCGCCTTGCTCGGCGTGCTTCTTGCCAACCGCCTGCTTCGCGTCCACGCCCTGGGCGATGTCCGGCGACTGGGTGGTCAGGTAGTTGTTGATGAAAATCTTGTCGGCGTGGAAAATGTCGTCGTCGTTGGTGTAGCCGATGCCGCGCACCGCGTCGCGGATGACTTTTTCAATGTTGATGACCGAACCGATCGGTTGCTTGCCGATTTTCGGCACGGTGATCTCACCGCCCACGACCACCATGTTGCTTTTCACAAACGTCTCGCAAGCCACCCGGCTCTTGGGATCGACCGCCAGGCAGGCGTCGAGGATGGCGTCGGATATCGTGTCACAAACCTTGTCGGGATGGCCTTCGCCGACGGATTCTGAGGAAAAAATGTAGGTGCTCATGTTTTTTTGTTTTTTCGTATCGTCAAATCGTGATGCGTAGATACAACTGACTTGCCATGGCGTCAATGCTCAAATCACTAAAATTATTGTCGGACCCGACCCGCCTGCGGATTTTGCGACTGGTGGGCAGCGAGGCGCTGTCGGTGGCGGAGTTGCAGGAGATCCTCGGGATGGGCCAAAGCCGGATCTCCACTCAGCTGTCGCAACTCAAGGCCGCCGGCCTGGTGAGCGACGAACGCAGCGGCAAAAACAACATGTATTCCTGCACCGCCCCGCCGGATCTGATGGAAGTCGCCCACCGCGCGGCCGAAGAGGTGCCCGAGGTCGCCGCCGACCTGGCGTCGCTGCGCCACCTGCTGCGCAAGCGCAAGGACAGCGCCCGCGCGTATTTCGACGAACTGGCCGGCCGCTTCGGCAAGGACTACGTGCCCGGCCGGTCGTGGAAGGCGCTCGCCGAGGCGCTCATCAAGGTCCTCAACTATCAGGTGGTGGCCGACCTCGGAGCCGGCGAGGGAACCCTGGCGCAACTCCTCGCCCAGCGCGCCCACCACGTCATCGCCGTCGACCTCGCCCCCAAAATGGTCGAGTTCGGCCAGGCGCTCGCTCTCCACAACGGCCTGACCAACCTGGAATACCGCCTCGGCGACATCGAGGACCCGCCCATCGCCGAACAATCCCTGGACCTGGCCATCCTCAGCCAGGCCCTGCACCACGCCGAACACCCGCAGCGCGCCCTCGACGCCGCCTTGCGCATCCTCAAACCCGGCGGCCGCCTGATCGTGCTGGATCTCGTCCAGCACCACTTCGAGCAAGCCCGCGAACTCTACGCCGACCGCTGGCTCGGGTTTTCCGAAAGCGGGCTGGCCGCGATGTTAGACAAGGCGGGCTTCCAGGCCGTGGAAACCCTCGTCGCCGACCGCGAGCCCGCCCCGCCGCACTTCCAGACGTTGTTAGGCATCGGCGCGCGGCCGTGAGCGCGCGCCCTTAACATGGCGGCTTGACGCGGCCGATCATATCAGGCAGATTGCAAAAGCCGCGAGGAGCACCCCGCTCCGAGCGCGCCTATCATACTAACCAAACCACCACCATGGGCGACAAATCCCCCAAAGCGAACCAGAAGAAGTCCTCGCAGAAACAAGTCAAGGCCAGCAGCGCCTCGCAGAAGAAGCAGGCCGCGGCCGCCAAGCCGGCCCCGCCCAAGAAGTAACCCTGAAAAGTGAGTGGGACGGAACTTCGGACCGCGAGTCTCCCGACTCGCCCTGAAGTTCGGCCCCTGACTAGATAAACTCGCAGGTTCCACCCGTGCCGTGGCCGACGAAGATCCCCGGATGCCCCCACGGGCCCGCAAGGTGCTTCCCCGGCCGATCACCTGCGCGCTACATTTTGCTGGGCCGAATTGCGGCTTGGCGGCAGCCGGCGGGGGGGTATGTTGGGCGCATGAAACGACACTTGAAGATTGATTTGTCGGCCCTGCCCGAAGACGGCAAGTGCTTTGCCGGCGAGTTGCCCAAAGAGATTTTCGATCTGCCGGAGGGGGACGCGCAGGCGGTCGGGCCGCTGGAATACGATTTGTGGGTGCAGCGCTTCGGTTCGGAGTTGTTGTTGACCGGCTCGTTGAGTGCGCCGTTTGAATTGACCTGCGTCCGGACGCTGCATCCTTTTATCCAGACGATCGGGCTGGATGCGGCGGCGATGGCGATTGAAATCGTCAATGAGGGGGAGATCGACGCCACGGAAGCCTTGAGGGAAGAGGTTTTGCTCAATTTGCCGGTGGACCCGCGATGCGAGGAGGGGGACGTGCCCGGGTCGTGTGAAATCGATCCCCGATATTTATCAGTGGACAAACCGCCTGAAGATGGGCTACCCACTCCGCCCCGCGCCGAGGGTGATGACCGCTGGTCAGCCCTCGACAACCTCAAGGACCTTAAGGACCAACTCTAAACCACACCAAGACCATGGCCGTACCAAAGCGCCGCCAATCCAAAAGCCGTCAGAAAATGCGCCGTGGTGCAAACCGCTGGCGTGCACCGATTTTCAAGAACTGCCCTGAATGCGGCAGCAAAGTGCCCTCGCACATCGCCTGCCCGTCCTGCGGTTCCTATCGCGACCGGCAAGTGTTTGAGGTCGAAGCACTCTGAAGTCACCTCGGTGATGTGTGATCCTTCAGCGGCCGGGGGATTCCTTGGGCGTTGAAGAATCGCATTTCAGCACCCGCCACCACCCGCACACCCGCATGATTTCACCCGCATGAAAGTCGCCTTGGACGCCATGGGGGGAGACCACGCCCCCGCCGTGAACATCGGAGGCGCCATCGGAGCGCTGCAGCATTATCCGAAGCTGCGGCATTTGTTTTTGGTGGGGGATCAAGCGGTGCTGGAGGCCGAGTGCGCGAAACAGGGGCTGAATCTGAACAACCCGCGGGTGAGCATCGTGCATGCCCCCGAGGTGATCGGCATGGCCGAACCCGGCGCCAAAACGGTGCGCCGCAAAAAACTCTCGTCGATCAATGTGGCCATGGAAATGGTCAAGGATGGCAGTGCCGACGCGTTTGTTTCCGCCGGCAACACCGGCGGTGCCGTGGCCTCCGCCACCTTGAAACTGCGCACCCTGCTGGGAGTGGACCGTGCCGGCATCGCCACCGCCATTCCGAACGAATTCGGCCTCTGCCACATTCTGGACGCCGGGGCGAATCCCGAGGCGAAACCCGACCATCTTGTCGCCTATGCGGTGATGGGCACGGCGTTCGCTCGCAATGTCCTGGGCGTGAAGCATCCGAAAGTCGGGCTGATGTCCAACGGCGAGGAAGACGAGAAGGGCACCGCTTTCACCAAGGAAACCTTCAAATTGCTCAAGCAAACGCCGGGCATCCATTTTGTCGGCAATGTCGAGGGGCGCGATCTGTTTGAAAGCGAACTCGATGTGATTCTCTGCGATGGCTTCGTGGGCAACATCATGCTCAAGACCGTGGAGGCCACCGCCAAGGCGGTCGCCAAGTGGTTGAAAACCGAAATCCAGGGCAATCCGCTGCGCCTGTGCGGGGCGATGCTCGCCCAGGGCGCGTTCAAGGCGCTCAAGAAAAAATACAATTACGAGAATTACG
This sequence comes from Verrucomicrobiota bacterium, assembly GCA_037142115.1. GTDB lineage: Bacteria > Verrucomicrobiota > Verrucomicrobiia > Verrucomicrobiales > Akkermansiaceae > Luteolibacter. The sequence continues at coordinate 6,763 of JBAXBG010000047.1, forward strand.
GCGGCAGTCCGCTGCTTGGCGTGAAGGGTGTGGTCATCATTGCCCACGGCTCCTCGTCGGCGCTGGCGGTGCGCAACGCCATCCGGGTGGGGATGGAAACCGCCGAAAACCGCGTGAACACGCATATCGAGCACGCCTTGGCCGCTCTCCCCGCAGCTGGCGCGCTCGCCGAGTGACTCGCGCGGACGCCGCGCGCCCGGGTTCCCCGCAATACTTGTGGCCTCTGGTGAACTTCGCGCTTGTGACGGCCCCGTCCCGGTTCCAGTCTCCCGCCGCATGAGTGAAACGACCTCCGTCATCGACGTCTGCATTGCGGGCACCGGCAGCTACGTCCCCGAGCGCATTCTAACCAATGCTGAGCTCGCCGCCAAGGTGGATACCAGCGACGAATGGATCTTCACCCGGACGGGCATCCGGGAGCGCCGCATCGCCGCCGAGGGTGAGTTCACCTCACACATGGCCAGCAAGGCGGCCGAACGGGCGCTCGAACAAGCCGGCCTCAAGGCCGAGGACCTCGAACTCATCATCGTGGCCACCATCACGCCGGACACGCCGACGCCGGCGACGGCCTGTTATGTCCAGCAACGGCTGGGAGCGTCGCGGGCGGTGGCCTTTGACATTTCCGCGGCCTGCTCGGGCTTTCTCTACGCGATGAAAATCTCCAAGCGCCTGATTTCCGACGGCGCCTTCAAAAACGCCCTGATCATCGGCGCGGAGAAGCTCTCCTCGATCACCAATTGGGAGGACCGCTCGACCTGCGTGTTGTTTGGCGACGGGGCTGGCGCGGCCGTGCTGCGCCGCTCCGAACCCGGCGAAGGTTCGATCGTGGCCACCGAAATGGGCACCGACGGCAATCTCACCCATCTGCTGATGATTCCCGGCGGCGGCACCGCCTGCCCGATCACCAGCGAGAACGTCAACGACAACCTCCACACCCTCAACATGCAGGGCAAGGAGGTCTTCAAGGTTGCGGTCAACCGGATGAAGGAAGCAGCGGAAAAGGTCATTGCGCGTGCCGGTTGGCACCCTGAGGACATCGCCTGCATCATCCCGCACCAGGCAAACCGGCGCATCATCGACGCCATCGCCGACCGCCTCGCCGTGCCCAACGACCGCGTGTTCATCAATCTCGACAAATACGGCAACACCTCGGCAGCCGCGGTGGCCATCGCGCTCGACGAAGCCAACCGCACCGGGGCCTTCAAGCGCGGCGACCATATTGTGCTGGTGGTTTTCGGGGCCGGCCTGACTTGGGCGGCCGCTGCAATCCGCTGGTAAGGCGGTGAGCCGCCTTGCGTTTGCGGCAGCCCAAGGCAGAATCACTCCGGCATGTCCTGGTTGGAAATCGCTTCATTGATTCTGGCGGGGGCCGCCGCCGGCATGATCAATGCCGTGGCTGGCGGTGGCACCTTGCTGACCTTTCCGGTGCTGTTATTTTTCGGCACCAAACCGGTCATCGCCAATGCCACGAGCACCACTGCCTTGGTCATCGGCACCGCCGGCAGCATTTTCGGCTTCCAACGCCAACTGCGGGTCATCCGCCCCTGGCTGGCGCGCTTGGTGCCGGTGAGTCTCCTGGGCGGTTGGCTGGGCAGCCTGCTGCTCACCCGCAGCGGCGACCAATTGTTCGCCGTTCTGGTTCCCTATTTGATCCTGTTTGCCACGGTGTTGTTTCTGCTCCAGGAGGCGATCCGCAAGTGGCTGGGACCACCCGCATCCAACGCGATGCCGCGGCACATCACCGCACCGTGGCTGGCCGTCGGGTTCCAATTCGCCGTCGCGCTTTACGGCGGGTATTTCGGGGCCGGCATCGGGATCCTGATGCTCGCCTCGCTCGGCTTGATCGGCCTGACCGACATCCATCAAATGAACGCGTTGAAAAACGTGCTCGGTTCGTTGATCAATCTGGTGGCGGCGGCGTGGTTTGTGGCCAGTGGGATGGTCGATTGGAACCGGGCTGGCGTAATGACCGTGGGCGCGGTGACCGGATATTATCTGGGTGCCAACCTGTCGCAGCGCATTCCGCAGCGGCTCGTGCGGCTCGCCGTGACGGCCATCGGCCTGGCCATGTCGGCGATCATGTTTTACCGGCAGTTTGCCTGAGACAATCCCACAATAGCGTTGGAGCTTTGGTCGCGGATCGGGTAAGACACCCGTCATGGTCCTGCCGCTGCGGCTTCTGTATTCCGGGGTGCTCCTCCAAGTCCTGCTCGTTGGCTTGCCGCTGGCGGACGCCACCGCGGCCGGCGACGGCAGTTGGGACGAACGCCTCGCGGGGACCTTTTCGCAGCGCCTCAAGGACATTGATCGGGAGTTGGTTGAATTGACGCCGCAGCTGGCTGGCTTGCCGCGGATCCCCATCGACGATCAGGGCGGCACCGGCGGCTTCGCCAGCCTGCACTCGACGGCTACGCCGCCGAAAGGCACCCGCTATGCCGTGGAAGTCCGCTGGCCGGCCCCGGCACGGGTGGATCTGGTGGCGCTGGTGCCGGCGCGGCGCTACGACGCCAGGGGCTTGGACGCCCAATACGGGATGCCGGGCGCGTTCAAGGTGGAATTGATCGACGCCAAGGGCGCGGTGCTGGCCGGTGTCGCCCGGGAATCCAAGGCGTGGGCCAATCCCGTGCGCAAAGGCCATCCCTTTGTCTATCAGGTGAACCCGCCGCTCGAGGCGGCGGGCGTTCGCATCACGGCCGAGTTGCTGCCGGCTGACACCGAGGGTGAGGCGAGTTTTGTGCATGCGTGGGCCGAGGTGTTTGCCTTCGAAGGATCGCGCAACGTTGCCTATGGCGGGGACGTCCACAGTCTGGGCGGGGTGTCGCCGTCGGCTCCATGGCACTGGGCGCTGTCCTTTCTCGTTGATGGCCAGACACCCCTGGGCTTGCCGGAAGTCGCGGCGGAGGAACACGGCAACATCGGCTGGATCTCAGAAGGCCGGGACAAAGCGAACGCCGCCGCCGCGATGACCGTGGACCTCGGTGCCGCCGCCCAGATCGATGCCGTGCGCTTGCTGCCGGCCCGCAAGCCGACGTCCGATTTGCCGAGCGGCTTTGGTTTTCCACGGAAGTTTTCGATCGCGGTTTCCGCCACCGGGGAAGTTGGCGAACCAGGCAAGTGGGCGGTGGTGGCCGAGCGCGAGATGCGCAACCCGGGACACAACCCGGTGACGGTGGCTTTCAAGGCCGCGAGCGCGCGCTTTGTGAAAATCGAAGCCACTGAGCTGTGGAAGGCTTTTGAGGGCTACCCGGCGTTCTTTGCCTTGAGCGAGGTGGAGGTGCTCGCCGGTGACCAAAATCTGGCGTTGGGAAAAGTCGTGCGCTCGCCGGACGGCATGATGAACGTGATCGCTCCGGGCGGGCATTACTGGAGCAATGCCGCGCTCAGCGATGGTTTTGGGCCCGACGGGCGGCTGGTTACCACCCGCGAATGGCTCACCCTCCTGGATCGGCGGTTGCGGCTCGAAACGCGCTGCCATGAACTGCGCGCCGAGTCCGCCAGTGTGGTTGGCGGCTGGCGGAGCGCGGAACGCTGGGGCGTCGCGGTGTTGGTTTTGGCAGGTGGGTTCCTGATCATTGCCCTGCCGATCCGCCACCGCCGGCACGTCAACCAGGAATTGCTGCAAGTTCGTGAACGCATTGCCGGCGATCTGCACGACGAGGTGGGCAGCAACCTCGGCAGCATCCAGATGTTCGCCGATCTGGCCGAAGGGCGCTCCGGACCCTCCGAAGAACTCAAGCGGATTCAGCGCATCGCCGGCGAAACGGTCAGTGCCGTGCGCGACATCGTCTGGCTGCTCCGGCCACAGGGCGATCACCGCATCGGCACCGTCGAGCACTTGCGCGAGACCGCCTCAATCATGTTGGAGAGCGTGCAGTGGAAGTTCACGGCCAACGAGGCCGCCTGGCAGGTCGAGCTGTCAGAGGAGGCCAACCGTCACCTGTTCCTGTTTTTCCGCGAGGCCCTCCACAACATCCTGCGCCATGCCCGGGCCTCCACCGTCGAGATCCGCGCCGAGCTCAGCGCCAGCCGGTTCCAGCTCGCCATCAGCGATAACGGGGTGGGCATCGCCCCCGACCGGTTGGACCGCCCCGCCACCCTGCATGCCCTGCGCCAGCGGGCCCAGGCTCTGTCCGCCGAACTGGCCGTCGACAGCCACCCGGAAACCGGCACCCGCCTCCTGCTCAGCATGCCGCGGCCCCGCAAACACCGCCGTGCCGGATGAAGCAAGGCGGCACCACATGCATCCCCAAGAACCGTCGCTCCCAGCGTAGGTAGTCCCGCCTTCAAGCGGACTCCGGGTGCCGTGACCGCCATTCCAAGCTGCCGCCATCTGCGGTTTCAGGAGTCCGTCGGGCATTTGCTCAATCAAGGATGGATTGGCAGGCCGGGACCGCTTAGGGTAGCGCCTGCCGATGCCAAAACGCAACCCACCGGAGAGTCCCAACCGCCGCCAGGGCGCGCCCGCCACAGCGGCGTCGCGTGGCGGCCCGGGTGCCGGCTCGCTGCTGTGGTTCTGGCCGTTCCATGTGTTTGGATTTTTCACCCGCCGTTTGCACTGGCCGCTGCGGCTGCTGACCCGGGCGGTGGGCTATCCGCTGGTTGCCGGACTGTATGTGCTGGTGATCCTGGCCGTGATCTACGGCTTCCGCTCGCAGCACTACGATCTGACGAAAATCCATGCGATGCCCGAGCGCACGATCATCCGCGACCACCTGGGCGAGGAAATCGGCCGGATCCACGGCGAAAAACGCTCGGTCGTGCCGCTGCGCCAGGTGGCCGAAAACTTTCGCAAGGCGATTCTCGCGCGCGAGGACGATCGGTTTTACTCGCATGGCGCGATTGATCCCATCGGCATTGCGCGCGCGATTTTCAAAAACGCCCAAGGCAAGCGCGAGGGCGCATCGACGATCACCCAGCAACTCGTGTCGGATATTTTCCAACTCAAGCGCGGTGAAAGCCGCGGTGCCCTGCTCCACCAGCTCGACCGCAAGCTGCTGGAAATCGCCATCGGCATCCGCCTCGAAACGGCGCTCGAAAAAGACGAGATCCTCGAGGCCTACATCAACCAGATCAATTGGGGCCGCCAAATCAAGGGCATCGGCGAGGCGTCCCGCATCTATTTCGAAAAACACCCGTCCGAACTCACGCTGTCGCAATCGGCCCTGCTCGCCGGCATCGTGCGCGGACCCGATTCCTTCAATCCGTTCCATTCACTGGAGGCCGCCACCCGCGAACGCGACTCGACCCTCGAGCGGATGGTCAAGGCCACCGCCATCACCCGCGCCGAAGCCGACACCGCCAAGCAGGAAACCGTCACGGTCCGCCCGCAATGGCGGCGCGAGGCCCACGAATCGTATGCCATCGACGCGATCCGCAACGATCTGGAAATCATCCTTGAAAAACAGGATATCGAACTCGGAGGCTTGGAAATCATCACCACCATCGACCTGCGCCTCCAGCAGCGGGGCGAGGAGCTCCTCGATCAGAAACTCCACGGCGTCGAGCGGCTGGCCGGCTATGCCCACCCGACGCGCGACGCCTGGCGGAAAATCCCCGAGGCCGACCGCGGCGATTCAACCTATCTCCAGGGCGCGGTGGTGGTCGTCGAGAACCGCACCGGCGCGGTGCTCGCCGTGATCGGCGGGCGCGACGCCACCGAATCGCGCTTCAACCGCGCCAAGGACGCCAAGCGCCAGCTGGGCTCGATTTTCAAACCGTTCGTCTATCTGGCGGCCTTCGACAAGGGGCTGCGGCCTGACAGCTTGATCAGCGACGGCCCGATCGAAGCCGGCGAGATCAAAGGTGGCGGCAGCTGGCGGCCCGGCAACTCCGACGGCAAATTCGGCGGCATGGAGCCGGTGGCCTCCGGCCTGATCCGCTCGCGCAACACGATGTCGGTGCGCGTCGGCAACAGCGCCGGCCTGGCAAAGGTCAAGGACGTGGCGGTGATGGCCGGGTTCACCACCCCGATGCCTGAAAACCCGGCGTCTTATCTCGGGTCGTGGGAGGCCACGCCGTGGGAGGTGGCCACCGCCTACACCATCTTCCCCAACGAGGGGGTCAGGTATCGGCCCTATCTGATTTCCGAGATCAAGGACCGTTCCGGCAACATCCTCTACTCGACGCTGCCGCTTTCCTATCAGGCCGCCGGCCGCAGTTCGGCCTGGGCGGTGTCGCGGATCCTCGGGGAAGTCGTCACCCACGGCACCGCCGCCTCGGTCCAGCGCCTCGGTTTCGACAAGCCCTGCGCCGGCAAAACCGGCACCACCAACGAGTTCAAGGACGCCTGGTTCGCCGGCTACACCTCGTCGCTGACCTGTGCGGTCTGGGTCGGCTTCGACATTCCCAAAAAAACCTTGCAGGGCGGCTACGGCGCCACCTTGTCGCTGCCGGTGTGGGTGGATCTGATGAAGACTGCCGAGCGCCTCGGCTACAAGGCCGGCAACCTCCACAGCAAATTCAATCTCGTCACTCTCAACCTGTGCCGCCTGTCCGGCAAACGCGCCACCGCCGGCTGCCAGGCAGCGGGCACTCTCTACGTCGACTCGGTTCCCGGTGATATGGCGCTGGCCGACAACGACCTCTGCCCGCTGCATCCCGCCCGCGCCCAGGCCGTCACTGAAGCCGGCGCGGTGGAAACCCCTTTGCGCGCGCGCCCCGTCGTGGAGGACGCCCCGCGCGCCGAACCCGTCGACGAACCGTGAAGGAATAGTCATGGGTCATTGGTAAATAGGCTTCCGCTCTCTTCTTCTCTTCACCCATGACCCATGACCCATGACCCATGACCCATGACCCATGACTAACAACCAACACCTAATCACTTCTTCCACACCTCATGTCCACTTGGCGTCCCATTAGTCCCCCTTCATTCTGGCAGCGCTGGCTGCCCGAGTGGCTGCATGGCCCGCTGCGACTGGGGTTGTCGCTGGTGGTGCTGGGCGTGGTGGTGGCGGCGGGGGTGGCGTTTTTCTATTTCATGCTCGCGATGCGCTTCGACCTCGATGAGGTGGCCCGGTTGCCGGCTGGCACGACGTTTTACGACCGGGCCGGGGTGGAGATCCTGGCGGCGGGCGGCGGCGGGCGCAAGCTGGTCAAGCGCGAGGAGATCCCGGAGTTCCTGGTCCAATCGCTGCAGGCGCGCGAGGACGCCCGGTTTTTCGAGCACCACGGGGTGGATGTGCTGGGACTGCTGCGAGCCACCGCGCGCAACCTCAAGGATTGGAACTTCACCCAGGGGGCATCAACCCTGAGTATGCAACTGGCGCGCAACAGCTTCAAAATGAAGCAGAAGTCGCTGCACCGGAAGTTTCTCGAAATCGCCCTGACCCTGCGCGTGGAGGCGCGCTACACCAAGGACGAGATTCTAACAAACTATCTGAACCGGATCTATTTCGGGTCCGGTGCCGACGGCATTGAGCAGGCGGCGCGGACGTATTTCGGCAAAACCACGCGCGACCTGAATCCGGGCGAGTGCGCGCTGATCGTGGGCATCATCCGCGGGCCGCACATTTTCTCACCGTTCCGCAACTTGGATGCCGCCATCGAACAACGCAACCAAACGCTCGCCCGGATGGTCGCCATGGGCTTCATCGATCCCGCGCGCCGCGAGGCGATTGTCGCCGTGCCGGTCAAACTGGTGGTTGACGAGCAGCGCGAAACCCAGACCTCGTATGCCCTGCAAGCCGTCCGGCGCGAACTCGACCGCTTGCTCGACGAGGGCGAAATCCAACTCGGCGGGCTGCACGTGCACACCACGCTGGCCGCCGCCTGGCAGCAGCGCTTGGAAACCGAGCTCACCCATGCCGTGGAGGATCTGGAGCGCGAAAAAACCTGGGGCCATCCCAGCCATCGCGACCACCTGCCCGGCACTGAACCCGACTATGTGCAATACGCTGCGGTCACCACCGAGACCAGCAGCGGGGCCACCCTGGCGCTGATCGGTGGCCGCGATTACGGCCATTCGCGCTTTGACCGGACCCGCTCGAGTCGCGATCTCGGCTCGGCGTTTGAGCCGTTTGTGGCCGCTGCCGCCGCCGAGCGCGGCAAACTGGTGCTGCCCGGCAAACCGGTGCAGACCGGCCGCCAGATTGGCCCGGCGGAAGTCGAGCGCCTGGCCAAGCGCTGTGGCGTCAACGGCTCCTACTTTGCCCAAACCGAGGATTTGTTCCGTGGCTCGGTGAGCGCATCGCCGCTGGAGATGTCGGTCGGTCTGGCCACCCTCGGCAACAAGGGCAAACGCCCGAAACCCTATCTCGTCCGCGAAATCCGCGACGCCACCGGCGAGCTCATCTACACGGCGCGACCTCAGGTCACCCAGGCGATCAGCCCCGCCGCCGCGCTGGATGCCACCAGCGTGCTGCGCCGCGCCAATGGCACCCGCTGCTTCACCGGTGCCACCGGTTCGGAGCGCGATGCCTGGACCCTGCGCCTCGGGCCCGGCGGTGCCACCGCCATCTGGATTGGTTTCGACAAGCCGACCGCCATCGCCCGCGAGCCGCGCCTCAAATCGCTGCTCGACGAGTTCGTCCAGCGCTTAGGCAACGAGTGAGGCCGTCCGCTATCTGCGGTATTGGTTTTGCGGCAACATCCCGAACTGGCCTTGGCCCTGGCCAGCGACCGGACTGTTCCAAGGGATTTGGCTCGTTTCCGAAACCGGACCGCTCGGTTTGGTCTCGGCCGATGGGGCGCACGAGATCAGCCCGAAACTTCCAACAAGTGCGGCCAGGAGCAGGGGCATACGGAGCGTCATGGGCCGAACATAAAACAAGCTCCGGGGCATGCAAGCCCGCAGAGCTTGGGGGACGGGAAAAATCCCGGTTTGGTTCAGTTGGTGTTGGGCGTGTTGAGAATCACGCGATCACCCGCTTGGATGCGCACGCCCGGCGACAGGCTCTTGAAATCAATCTCGGCGATCGTTTGGTTGAGTTCGATCGAGGACGGGCGGACATGCCCGATCAGGTGACCGTCGCGCTGGACGAGCAAGTTGGTTTGCTGGGTGAAGCCGGAGTTGGAGCCGGCACCGATGACCAGGAATCCCCACTCTTGGTCGACCGCGGTGATCACGGCTTCCATGGCATTGCGGGCGATGTGCGCGTTGCGCTCGACGATGCGTTTGGCGAAGCGATCCGCGTCGGCGCGGCTGTTGGCGAGGCTTTTCTCAGCGGCGGCCATCAGGGTTTCCCCCTCTTCCAACTTCGTTTGCTTGGTCTTCTTGTCGGCGTCGATCTCCTGGATCTTGTCGGCCAAATTGTCCAAGGTGACACCGCCGCCGAGGCTGGCGACGATCTTGTTGACTTCCGCCAGGGATTTTTCGATGTCGGCGAATTCCTGGTCCTGGGCTTTGAGGGTGTTGTCCAGATCGATCGAATCGCGCTTCAATGTGGCACCGCTGGCTTCGATCGAGGCGACGCTTTGGGCGATTTCCTCGCGCTTGAGATCGGCGGCGGCGATAATCGCCTTTTCATGCGTCAGTTCCGTTTCCTTCACCGCAGCATTGGCGCTGACGGTTTTGGTTTCCTCGCGGACTTTGATGCGTTCGTTTTGCGCCTCATTGAATTTGTCCGATTGCAAGGAGGTGAAGAACAGGCCCCCGCCGGCGGCGAGGATGGCTAGAATGTAGAGACTGGCTTTCATTGGGTCTGGATGCGGCGAAGAAATTCCGTGGAATCAGTTTTGAGCGGTTTTGGCCTCTTTCTGGCTTGGAATCACCTGGTCGCCGACCTGTAGGGTGACGTCCTGGGCGATCGAATCCGGGATGATGCTGGCCGAGGCCGCGGTGCTTTCCACCGAGGTCACCAGCAGTTTGGCGATGGTCACGCCGCCACGCACCACATCCAGGGTGGAATTGGAGACCACGCCGCCGTTGTTGCCACAGGCCAGGGTGACGAAGCCCCAGGTGGAATAGACCGCACGGATCCGGGTGTTGAGAATGGCCAGCGATTGGCCGGTCGTGTATTTTTCGAAGTTGGCTTTGGTCGTGATCGCCTGGGCTTCGGCCTGAGTGGTCTGGGCCGTCAGGTTGGCGAGTTTGGCGTCGGAGGTGGTGAGTGCCTGACTGAGCTCCTCGAGTTCGCTCTTGGTCGCGCGCATCTTGGAGGCCAGGGCATTGAGGTCACCGATCTTGGCGGTTTTTTCCTTAAAGCCGGCGATTTTCTGCTTGTTGGGCTCGATCTTGGCGGTCTTGGCCGCGTTCTCCTGGGTCAAGCTCTCGTTGGCTTTCTTCTGAGCGGCCTCCTGCTTGGTCAGGTCGGACACCTCGACGTCGCTTTCGGCGTGCTTGACCACCGCCGCGGCAAAGTTGGTCTGGGCGGTCTTGAGGCGTTTTTGACCATTGGCCAACTCGGTTTTTCCGTCTTGGCCGAGTTTCGCGATCGGGTCGACGAGGAAGGCGTGGTTTTTGTACGCGACGAAGCCCGCAAGTGCGAGCGCGATGGCGGCGATGATTCCGAAAACGTTGGCCATAGGTTTATAAAGTGAAACTTTGAATTCCGTGTGGGCGGACACTAGGAAGTCCGTATCGACCTCCGCAATCAAAAATTCACCGACTTGAAAACTTCTTCGGACGGGTCTTTACAAGCCGGCGGCCGCCAGCCATCGCTCGCCGGTCCCATGAAGTCGATTTTCCGTGTTTTTGCCTATCTGCGCCACTACCCCGGTCTGGCCGCGGCGCAGCTCGGCTGCGCGTTGGGGATGACCCTGGCGGTGTTCGTGTTTCCCAATGCCACCGGCCATGTGATCGACAAAATCATCCCCGATCCCAGCCGCCACCACGAGTTCTATTTCTGGATCGGCCTCGCCCTGCTCGGGTTTTTGACCAAGGACGGCTTGAATATGCTGCGCATCTTCATCAACAACCGCTTCGAGCAGCGCGTCATCTTCGACATCCGTTCCGACCTTTACGCCAAAATCCAGCGCTTGCCGCTGCGCTGGTTTGACAGCCGCCGCACCGGCGACATCATGACCCGGGTCGTCGAGGACGTCACTAACATGGAGCGTGTCCTCATCGACGGGGTCGAGCAGGGGTTGGTGGCGGCGCTGCAGGTGCTGGGGATCGGGGTCTATCTGTTTGTCCTGCACCCGACGGTGGCGATGTGGGCGACCCTGCCGGTGCCGATGTTGGCGCTGGGAGCGTGGATTTACTCGACCCGCGGGCGCGACCGCTACCGCAACCAGCGCGACGCGACCTCCGATCTCAACTCGCTGCTCCACGACAACATCTCCGGGGTCCGCCAAATCAAGGCCTATGCCGCCGAGTCCGCCGAGCACGCGCGCTTCAACCGCTTTTCCAACCAACTCCAGCGCACCACCCTGCGGCTGATGAAATGGTGGGCGATTTACTCGCCGGGCATGTCGTTCCTGCGCATGACCGGCTACGTGCTGGTGCTGGCGTTCGGCGGCGCGGCGGTGATGCATGGCACCCTGACGATGGGCGACTTCACCAAGTTCCTGCTGTTCCTCTCGCTGTTCTACGAGCCGATCGAGCGCCTCAACTCGCTCAACCAGATGCTGCTCTCCGGCAAGGCGGCGGCCGACCGGGTGTTTGAAATCCTCGACGGCGAGGACGAACCCAATGCCATCGAGGGGGCCGCCCTGCCGTCACAAATCGCCGGCCACGTGCGCTTCGAGCAGGTGTCGTTTGCCTATCAGGATCAGCCGACCTTGCACGACATCACCCTCGACGCGCTGCCCGGCCAGACCATCGCCCTGGTCGGCTCGACGGGCGCGGGCAAAACCACCGTGCTGGCGCTGTTGGCGCGGTTCTATGAAGCCACCTCCGGGATCATCACCATCGACGGGATCCCGATCCACACCTTGGCCAAGTCCTCGCTGCGCGAGCACCTCGCCTATGTCACCCAGGAGCCGTTCCTGTTCAATGGCACGGTGCGCGAAAACCTGCTGCTGGCCAAACGCGACGCCACTCCCGAGGAACTCTGGAGCGCGCTGACCTCCGCCCACGCCGAGCGCTTCGTGCGCGAGTTGCCCGAACAACTCGACACCAACGTCGGCGAACGCGGCGTGAAACTCTCCGGCGGCGAGAAACAACGGCTGTCGATCGCCCGGGCCTTGCTCAAGAACGCGCCGATCCTCCTGCTCGACGAGGCCACCGCCTCGGTGGATTCCGAGACCGAGCGCCTGATCCAGGACGCTCTCGACCGGCTGATGCACAACCGCACCGCCTTCGTCATCGCCCACCGGCTGTCCACCATCCAGAACGCGGACCGCATCTACGTGCTGGAACAAGGCCGGGTCATCGAACAAGGCACCCACGCCACCCTCCTCGCCCACGGCGGGAAATACGCCGAGCTCTGCCAGAA
>JBAXBG010000048.1:0-18840 GCA_037142115.1 Verrucomicrobiota bacterium
GGTCAAACTTGGCAGCGTGGCGCACCGCCGCGGTTTTGGCGGTGGCGAGCGTGGCGCTCGCGCGGTAAGTGACGATCACTTCGCCTTCCACATATGCGTCGGCCGCTGCGGTCCGGGCAGGCAGGCCCAGCATCAAGACGCAAGCCAGCGGCCACAGCGCCCGGCCCACACCCGAGGCGCGCGTCCGCCACAAGGCACGTGGAATGAAGCCGCTCGTCGTCATCAGGACGCGGCAAACTAGATCGTTTTCGCCCGGTGTCTAAGGGAAAATACCTGGATCTCAATCGGCAGGGAATAATTCGAAGCTATTGAGGCGGAGTTTTTCGGTAAGTCCGGAAAACTCGACCCGGACGTGCTGGGCGGTCACCGCCGGGAAGGTTTTGACGAACTCGTCGGCCGGCAGGTTTTCTCCCTCAAAGAGCACGCGCCACTGGTCGCCGTCCTGATATTTCACCGCATAGTGCTTGATCTTGTTGCCCATCGCCCCGATGCGCACGACCCCGAAGGTGGTGGGTTTTTGCAAATCCACCTCCAGCCAGCCTGACGGGGCGTGCTCGAATTCCCACATCGAGCTGGGAGAGTCGTCGACCGCTAGCCTGCCGTCGCCGGCGGAGGTGGTGGTGGGCATGTTGCGGGCCAGCGAATAAGTTGGCACCGGTTCGCCCTCAAGCTGCACGGCCACGACGCTGGCCAGCGGGTCGGGCGCGGCGGCGGGCAGGTGGATGAGCAGCTTGCCGTCCTGGGTCGCGCAGGCCAGCGGCTTGGTCCGGTCGGCTAACAGGAATGCCTTGGTGACCTTGTTGGCAAGCGGCAGCTGCAGAGTGCCGTTGGCCGGCCAATGCTGGACGTGCAGATAGAGCATGTCGCCCTTGCGGGTGCAGCGGCCCCACGGCAGATAGGCGAACGGACTGCGGGTCGAGCCATAGATCGCCTCGCCATTGACCCGCATCCAGGTGCCGATCTGCTGGAGCCGCTCCGCGACATCCGCGGGGATCACGCCTTCGGCGGACGGTCCGACATTGAGCAGCACGTTGCCGCCCTTGCTCCAGGCGTTGAGCATCGGAGAGAAGATCTCGGGCAATGGCCGCGCCGGCTGCTTGACGTAGCCCCATGACCCGTTGACGATGATGTCGCAGGATTCCCAATCGCCGGCGGGGGGCTGGGGCGCGATATGGCGCTCGGCGGTGCCGAAATCGCCACGACCGGCGCGCGGGTTGATGATGATGCCGGGTTGGCGCTTGAGTTCCTCGAAGAGTTTGTTGGACGCGGCGGGGGTGTTCGGGGCGCCATCGGTGTCGAACCACAGTTCGGCGACCGGGCCGTAGTTGGTCATCAGCTCGCGCAGTTGCGGCACGGCGACCTTGTCCACGTAGGCATTGAAATCCCCGTCCTGCGCCGCTTTGTCCCAATGTTCGCAGCCCGCACCGCCGCCGGGATGGCCCCAGTCGGCAAAGTGCGAATAATAGAGCCCGAAGCGGACGTCGTGGCGGGGGCAGGCGGCGGCCAGCTCCTTGAGCGGATCACGTTTGAAGGGGGTCGCCGCCACGATGTTGTAGTCGCTGGCCTTGGAATCGAACATCGCGAAGCCGTCGTGATGCCTGCTGGTGATGACCAGGTATTTCATGCCGGTGTCATGGGCCAGCGCCATCCATTCATCGGCGTTGAACTTCGTCGGATTGAACTGACTCGCAAATTTCGCGTAGTCGGCCAGCGATTGTTTCTTGTTGCGCATGTGCCATTCGCCATCGGCAGGCACCGCGTAAAGGCCCCAGTGAATGAACATCCCGAACTTTGCCTCGCGCCACCACGCCATGCGGGCGTCTTTTTGGGCCGTGGCCTCGTTGGCGTAGGGGTAGGACGGGTAGGGGCTCTCGGCGGCGGCGGTCACGCCGGTTGCGGCAAGCAGAGAACATGCTGTGATGATGCGAGCGGGGATATTCATGAATACAAGCATGGGGATCATACGCGGGATTTTTGGCCGTCTATCAAGCGGGATGTCGCGGCATTCGCCTGGTGCAACTTGGATTGGGACATCAGGGCTCCGGGCAGAATGCCCGGGCCACGTGGCCCGGGCATTCTGCCCGGAGCCCTTCAACGCCCGACTTGACACCGGCCGGCCGTGTTCATCCCAGTGGCCTGCGCTCTCATCGAGAGCGCGCCACCTTTTGCCTTGCCCGCCGCCCCTCTCAGCCCACTGACCGTTGCGGTGACAGGATTGGGGGTGGTGCGGGGTCCACTCGGACTTGTCGCACCCCCCCCGGTTTCCCTCTCCTGTCTGGAGAAATGTGAGGCCGTCAGGCGTCGAGCTTGAGGGCGGCGTTTTGGGCCGCGGACTTGCCTTTTCCCTGATCGGATTTGACGCTCTCGGAGTTGGTGAGGCGCATGCCGACGGGTTTGGAGATGCCGAACTCCTCCATGGTCACGCCATACATGACATCGGCGCGGGCCATGGTGCGTTTCGAGTGGGTGACGATGATGAACTGCGAGCGGTCGATGAAGCGGTCGAGCACCTTGACGAAGCGGTTGATGTTGGATTCGTCGAGCGGGGCGTCGAGCTCGTCCAGCACGCAGAACGGGCTGGGCTTGATCATGTAGATCGAGAACAGGAGGGCCACGGCGGTCATCGAGCGCTCGCCGCCGGAGAGCAGGGTGATGGATTGGAGTTTTTTGCCGGGTGGCTTGGCGGTGATCTCGATGCCGGATTCGAGCGGGTCGCTGGCGTCGATGAGCATGAGGTCGGCCTCGCCTTTTTCGCCGAAGAGTTCCTGGAACATTTCGCGGAAGTTGATGCGGACCTGAGCGAAGGTTTCGGAAAACAGGCGCTGGGTTTCGGTGTTGATGCGTTCGATGACTTCGAGCAACTCGGCCTTGGACGAGACTAGGTCGTCGTGCTGGTTGCGCAGGAAGGTGTAGCGTTCTTCGAGTTCCTCATACTCCTCGATGGCGTCGAGGTTGACGGGGCCCATCGAATCGAGGCGGCGTTTGATGTCGGTGACGATGAACTCGACGAACAACCAGTCGGGTTCGCCGGTCATTTCGCCGGGGATTTCCAGGTCATCGGAGCCGGTGCCGTCGACGACCATGGTGGGCATGTCGTCGTCGTCGTCGGAGGTGGTGGAGGATTCCTCGCCGGCTACGAGCACCTGGCGGCCGCTGCGCGACTGCAGGGATTTTTGCGAGGCGATGCTGGCGAGCAGGGCGTGGGCGTCGGGTTCGAAGGTGGCAAGGTCGATCTGATGGCGTTCCTGCACGGCGTTGGTGAGGCTTTCGAGGCGGAGGTCGAGTTTGGTGGCGGCGACTTCCTCGCGGCCTTTTTGTTCGTTGATCTTGGCGTGATCGCGGCGGACGGCGGCGAGCTGGGTTTCGGCGGTTTCGATGGCTTCGAGCAGCACGGCGCGGCCGGCGGCGCGCGATGAGATTTCCACTTGCAGGTCCTCGCACTCGAGGCGGTGGGTTTCGCACTCCTCGGCGAGGCGGGCGTTTTCGGCGTGAGCGGCCTCGATGCGCTGGGTGAACGCCTCGATTTCCGTCTCGCGGCGGATCGAAACCTCGCGCAGTTCCGAGAGCCGCGACTCCATCGGTTTTTGTTGTTCCTCGGCGGATTGTTTGGCGCGGCGTTCGACGGCCAGCTCGGTGCGCAGTTCGTTGAGGGCGACGTTGAGATCCTGCTCGCGGTGGGCGGTGGCATCGGACTCGGATTGGAGGCGGCGGGCTTCGTTTTCGAGGGCTTCGAGGCGTTCGCGCGACGAGACGAGTTCGCCTTCGAGCGATTCGCGGCCTTCGGCGGCGGTGCGCTCGCGCAGTTCGAGTTCGCCGCGTTCCCAGCGGACATTTTCCACCTTGGTTTCGAAGTTTTCGACTTCGCGGGTTGCCAGGCTGAGTTGGCCTTGCAGGGTTGAAAGTTCGACTTTCTGGCGTTGCAGGCGTTCGCGCGACACTTCCACTTCCTCGCGCAGGCGCTCGAGCTGGGCTTCCAGGTCGGTGACGCGTTGGCGGGCGGCGGCATCGGCGGCGACGAGCATGGCCACCTCGGCTTCGAGCGATCGGGCTTCGTTGCGCAGTTCGAGCACCGAGGTCGAGCCCTCGGCGGCGGTGCCGCCACGCAACATCCCTTCGCCGCTGAGCATGACTCCGGCCAAAGTGACAAAGGTCACGCCGGGGTGGGGGAGGCGCAGCCGCAGCGCGGTAGCCATGTTCGGCACGATGAGGACGCGCTCCAGCAACCGCTCGATCACCCCGGCAATGCGCTTGTCGGATTTGATGCGGTCCAGTGCCCAGGCGGTGGCCCCTTCAGGCAGGGCTTCCATCTGGGTGCCCGCGGAGTGCGGCACGAAGGTTTCGGGAAGCACGGCGGCGAGACCTAACTGTTTTTCGGTGAGACGTTCGATGATCGTCTCGGCGACCGCCTGGTCTTGGACCAGGACCGCTTGCAGGTGGGTGCCCAGGGCGGCTTCGATGGCGCGGGCGCATGAGTTGTCGACCTCGATGAACGAGGCCAGCGCGCCGTGGATCCCGGGTTTGAAGCGGTCGGCCTGGTCGAGGCCCTGGAGTACCTGGCGGGTGCCCTTTTCAAAGCCCTCGCCGCTCTCGACCAATTGGCGGACGGCATCGAAGCGGGCGGACCGCTGCGCGAGCACCTTGTTGGAATCGATGGCGGCGATGCGGGCGGCGTCGAGGTCGCCGCGGGTGTGCTGATAGGCGCGCTCGGCGCCTTGGAACGTTTCCTCAAGCTCGCCGAGTTGGGAGCCGGTGGCGTCCACCTCTTGGGCGATGCGCGAGTGTTCGGCGCGGAATTCCTCGAGTTCCAGGCTGAGGCGTTGCGCTTCGTCGGTGAGTTGGCGGGCGCGTTCGCGGTTGCCTTCGAGTTGGGCCAGCGCGCTCTCGATTTTCGCCTGCATGGTGGCGATGAGCGTGTGGGTGCGGTTGGCCTCCCCGCGGGTTTCGCGCAGGGCGGACTCGATGCGCTCGCGTTCCTCGCGGGTGCCCTGGCTGCGGTTGGCGGCCTCGGCAAGTTGGAGATCCTTCTCGGCGATGAGGCGGTTGAGTTGGTCCAACGATTCGTTGGCGGCGATGAAATCGAACTCCTGTTGGGCGAGTTTCTCGCGGGTCAGGAAGATGTCCTCGTGGTTTTGGCGAATGCGCGAGTCGAGTTCGGTCTTGCGCTCCTCGTTGAATGCGATGCGCCCTTCGGCGGCATTGAGCGCGTTGCGGTGCTCGTTGGCGCGGTGGCGCAGTTCCGCCAGTTCGCCTTCCAACGCGCGGGCTTCGGTGCGGGCCGTGGCCACCGCCTCCTCCTTGGCCGGCAGTTGCATTTCCAACTCGGTATCGCGCACTTCCAGGCCGCGGATCGAGGTCAGCAACTCGTCGCGCTCGGCAGTGAGTTCCACGAACTTCTTGTGGCCGAGGTGGCTGTCGAGGACGCGGGTGTCGGCGGCGAGTGCCTGATAGCGGCGGGCCTTGGCGACCTGGCGCTTGAGCGAGTTCATCCGGCGTTCCTGTTCGGCAAGCACGTCGGAGACGCGCAGCAGGTTGGCTTCGGTGTATTCGAGTTTGCGCAGCGCCTCTTTTTTCTCGCGCTTGAACTTGGTGATGCCCGCAGCTTCTTCGAACACGGCGCGGCGCTCTTCGGGCTTGGAGGACAGGATCTGGTCAATCTGGCCCTGCGCCATGATCGAGTAGGCGGTGCGGCCAATGCCCGTGTCCATCAACATGTCGTTGATGTCCTTGAGTCGGCAGAGCGTGCCGTTGATCCGGTATTCCGAGCGCCCGTCGCGGAACACCCGGCGCATGATCGCCACCTCGTTGAAATCGACTTTGAGCGAACCCTCGCAATCCGCCATCGTCAGGGTGACCTCGGCCATGCCCAACGGCTTGCGCTTTTCGGTGCCGTTGAAAATGACGTCGGCCATTTCGCCGCCGCGCAGCGCCTTGGCGGAGGTTTCGCCCAGCACCCAGCGGATGGCATCCACCACGTTGGACTTGCCGCAGCCGTTCGGGCCGACGATGCCCGTGACGCCTTGGGCGAATTCAATGACGGTCTTGTCCGCAAAGGACTTGAAACCGTGGAGTTCGAGTGTTTTGAGATACATGCAGACAGGAGCGGTTAAGGGTGGCACCCGAGGGAAATGGGCGTGCCGGATGGTAGTCGCCTTGCCCGGCGATCGCAAGGAGAGCTGGGGAATTGCACTAAATGCGGTATGAAAAACTCCATCATCATACCGCATGTTGTGATATCAGATGATTTGGGTTTCCAAACTACTTTGCAGGGGCGGGTGAGTGGGTGGAGCCCCGGCTGCAGTCGGCGAGGTCGGTTTTTGAAGAGGCCGACTGAAGTCGGCGCTCCAAAGTAGGCGCACCGATTCGCCGTGCGCATCCGGGCATTGCGGATGTCGGGGCAATTGCGGATTGCGGGCGGCGCGCCCGCATGGCATGGGATGGCCCATGCAGGTGGTTACGACGGGCAGCGAGTTGCGAGAGTGTTTGCGGCAGGGTGCCAGGCCGGACGAGCGGCGGGTGTTGGTTCCGACGATGGGGGCGCTGCACTGCGGCCATCTTGAACTGGTCCACCAGGCGCGGGCGGCGGCCGGGCCCCTGGGCACGGTGGTGGTTTCCATCTTTGTCAATCCGATCCAGTTCGACCGGGGGGCCGATCTGGCCGCCTATCCGCGGCCGCTGGCTAGCGATCTGGAGCTATGCCGGGCGGCCGGGGTGGACGTGGTGTTTGCGCCCGATGCGGACGCGATGTATTGCCACGACCGCTCGGTCACGGTGAGCGAGTCGCTGTTGTCGCGAGGTCTCTGCGGAGCCGCGCGCCCCGGGCATTTCGATGGCGTCTGCACCGTGGTGCTCAAGTTGTTCCTGCTGTCCGGATGTCAGGCGGCGGTCTTCGGCGAGAAGGATTTCCAACAACTGGCCGTGATCCGGCGGATGGTCCGCGACCTCGACGTGCCGGTGGAGATCCTCGAGTGCCCGACGGTGCGCGAGCCCGACGGCCTGGCGCTGTCATCGCGCAACGCCCGCCTCACGGCCGCCCAGCGCGCCGACGCGCCGCGCATCCAGCGCGCCCTGAGCGCCGCCGCCAGGCTCGGATCGATTCCTGAAATCCTCGCGGCGGCGCGCGCGGAGATCGAGGCCTCGCCGCTGGCGCGGATCGACTATCTAACGCTAGTGGATGCGGTCACGCTGCAAACCGCGACCAGTTTGCTTGAGCCATGGGTGCTTGCGGTCGCGGTGTTTTATGGCGAGGTGCGGCTCATCGACCACGTGGCGGGGTGAATTCGAAGCCAAAACCCCGGGATGGCTCGGGCCGCGAATGCTGCCGGTTGCGCGCGCGACGAGCGCTCGGGGAGCGCCCGTCATGACACGCGGTCAGTCGCGCGGGTTAAAGTGCGAGACGCTGCGAAGTTGTTCCCACAATGCGCGTTCCTCGGCATTGGGGTTGGCGGGCAGTTGGATGGCTAGAACGGCGTGGAAGTCGCCACGCTCGCCGGTTTTTCCTTTGGGCAGGCCACGGCCGCGGACCCGCAGTTGCTGGCCGTTCTCACTGCCGGCCGGGATCCGGAGTTTGACCTTGCCATCGAGGGTGGGCACCGAGATTTCGGCACCGAGCACGGCCTCCCACGGGGCGAGGTCGAGTTCATGGAACACGTCCGCGCCTTCGGTGTGAAAATCCGGGTGGGCGGCATGGCGCACGCGCAGATAGAGGTCGCCCGCGGGGGCTCCGCCGCTGCCCGGCGCGCCTTGGCCCGGCACGCGGATGCGGCGGCCGTCAGTCACCCCGGGTGGAATTCGGACCTGGAATTCACGAGCCTCAGGTTTGCCGGTCAGGGCGTTGGCCATTTGCAAGGTGACCGAGCGCACCGAACCGTGCATGGTTTCCTCCAGCGTGACCAGAATATCGCCCTCGATGTCGCCGCCCGGACGCTTGCGGGTGCCCGCGGCACGCCCACCCCCGAAGACGTCCTCGCCAAAACCCGCGTGGCGAGCCCCACTGAAATATTGCTCGAAGAAGTCGCTGAAGCCGGTGCCGCCGAAGTTGAATTCATGCCCGGCGGCATGGCCGCGCGGAGGAGATCCACCCTGGTCCTGCCAGTGTTCGCCGAGTTGGTCGTATTTGCGCCGTTTGTCGGGATCGCTGAGCACCTCGTGCGCCTCGTTGATCTCCTTGAACTTTTCCTCCGCACCTTTTTTGTCCTTGGCGACGTCGGGGTGGTGTTTGCGGGCCAATTTGCGGAACGCCTTCTTGATCTCCTCGGGGCTGGCATCACGCGCCACGCCGAGGCTCGCGTAGTAGTCTTTAAATGAGATGGACATGGGGTGACGGGGAGTGAGTCAGTGCCGGGTGGCGGCCGGTGGATCCTTCTAGCAAGCATCTCCCAGGATGTCGAGTCACATGCGGCACCGCATCGTCCGCCCGGTCTCGCCGGCACGGGCCGGAAAAATGGCTTCAACACCAGTTTTGGATGGCAATATTTCCGGATCTTCTTCACATTGCAGATTATGAACAAGGGTGCCTCCAGCGCGGGGTCTGTGCTAATCCACCAGAAACCCGCCAAGCCCCGCATCCTGATTGTCACTCCCGAGATTACCTATTTGCCGCCACAGATGGGGAAACTGGCCCGGCGCAGGGGCATGAAGGCGGGCGGACTGGCGGATGTGACGGCGTCGCTGGTGGCCGCCCTGTTTGAAGCGGGAGCGGATGTTCATGTCGCCATTCCTAACTACCGGCGGCTTATCCAAGGGGACGTGTTCGACCTTCATGACGAGGAGCTGCGCAAATACCATGAGGTGCTGCCGGAGTTCCACATCCATCTGGCGGAGGATCGCGCGTTCTACTATCGCGAGCAGATTTATAGCAACTACTCCGACGAGGCGATGCGCAACGCGCTGGTGTTCCAACGCGAGGTGATCAATCACATCGTGCCGCGGGTCCGTCCGGACCTGATCCATTGCAACGACTGGATGACGGCCCTGATTCCCGGCATGGCCAGGCGGCGCGCCATCAAGTGCCTGTTCACCGTGCACAACATCCACACCCGGCAAGTGTCGCTCGCCCAGATCGAAGAGGCGGGCATCGACGCCGCCGAGTTCTGGATGAACCTCTATTATGGCGGCCTGCCGGACAACTATTACCAGGCGCGCTCCCTGCTGCCGGTGGATTTGCTGACCTCGGGCATCTTCGCGGCCCATTTTATCAATACCGTGAGTCCCCGCTTCCTCTGGGAAATCGTCGAGGGCTGGCACGCCATGATTCCCGATTCCGTGCGGGCGGAGTTGCGCCAGAAATATTCCGCCGGTTGTTCCGCCGGCATCCTCAACGCGCCGGACCCGTCCTACCATCCGGCGACCGATCCGTTGCTGGCCCGGACCTTCACTGCCGAGGACGCGATGGCGGGCAAGCGGGCAAACAAGCTGGCGCTGCAGCGTGAGCTCCGGCTGAAGGAGGATCCGGACGCCCCGCTGTTTTTCTGGCCGTCACGGCTCGATCCGGTCCAGAAAGGCCCGCAACTCCTCACCGATATTCTGCACCAACTCGTTTCGGACTACTGGCAGCACAACCTGCAGATCGTGCTGGTTGCCAACGGCTCCCACCAACCGTGGATCGAAAAAATCGTCGCTGCCTTCAACCTTTACCAACGGGTGGCGATGGTCGACTTCGACGAACGCTTGTCGCGCCTGGCTTATGCCGCCTCGGATTTCATGTTGATGCCCTCGCTCTTCGAGCCGTGCGGCCTGCCGCAGATGACCTCGCTCATTTACGGCTCATTGCCGGTGGTGCATGCCACCGGGGGACTCTACGACACGATCCGGCCGCTCGACCCGGCGCGCTCCACGGGCAACGGGTTCCGCTTCGAGCACTACGGCACCCAGGGATTCCGCTGGGCGATCGACCGGGCCATGGACTTCCACGCCCTGCCCGCCTCCGTCCGCGCCCGCGAAATCTGCCGCATCATGCGCGAAAGCGCCTGCGAATTCAGCCACCATGAGGTGGCCCGCCGCTACATCGAAATCTACGAGCAAATGCTGGACCGTCCGTTAGTCGGGTAGCAGCCCAGCGCATGTGGTTGGCACCGCAGCCGGTGCCGCAAGTTTCAGGCGCCCGTCAAAGCGCGTGAGCGGTCTCCGGCTGAAAGTTGCGTCACTTGCAACAGATGAACTTTCCGAGATGGCGGTGCAGCCATTCCGCGCCCATTCCAGCCATGGTGACCATGGTGCCGGGTTCATCAAACAGGTGCGAGGCACCGGGGACCACCTGAAGTTCCTTCTTGCCCTTCAACTGCGGCAGCACTTTGCGGGTGATCTCGATGCCCTCGAGATCGTTCTCGCCCACAATCAACAGCGTCGGGCACAGCACATGTGACATCGATTGGGTCGCGAGGTCCAGGCAACCGCCCCGCGCCACCACGGCACCCACCTGCTGGCGCATCTTGGCGGCCGCGATCAACGCCGCCGCCCCGCCGGCGCTGGCACCGAAATAGCCGATTTGCAGGTCTTTGGCGGCCGGGTCGTTGGCCGCCCATTGGGTGACGGCGATCAGGCGCTTGGCGAGCAGCTCCGCATCATTCCGATACTTGGCGGTCTCATCATCCTCGCCCAATTCCTCTTCCGTGAGCAAATCACACAACAACGTGCCGAGTCCCATGTCGCGGATGACTTGAGCAATGTGGCGGTTGCGCGGATGATTGCGGCACCTGCCATTATGCGCGAAGAGCACCAGCGCCGATGATTCTTCGGGCACTTGCAGATCCGCCAGCAAATATACCCCGTCCGCATAAATCCGGACGCCTTGATTGAGTTCTCCGGCGGGTTGGTGAAGATTGGCACTCATGATAGTGGATTATGATTGAACGTTTGGGGTGTGATCCTGGGATTCAATTGGGCGGCGGCACGCCCTGTTCACCGGATCACCGCACATGACTTTTATCACGTGCATGATTCAGTATCATATAAGTTCGAAAGCCACCGATTGTCCAATAAATAAAGTATAGCAGGCTTGAAAACCGGCGCTGAAGCGGGCCGGCCATGGTTGTGCGGACGCGGGATCGCGGGTTTCAGGCGGGTGGGGGCTTGGTGTGCCGTGCGGGCCGCCGCCAGAGCCAGAGGAACCCGCCGCCCAGCGCGAACAGCAGGGCCAGCGCCGGCACAAGGATCCGCGGGATCGGCAGCCGCGCGGTGAAATGGGTGACGAGCGGCGATCCGATCGCCTGAGCGAGGGGGACGTCCCATACCAGTGTGCGGCCGCCGTCCTCAACGCGGGTGGCGTTGGAAGTCGTGGCGGGCGAGTCAAGGTGTATGATGTAAATCAGGCGGTGCCCGCCAAACGCGCTGCCGGCAAGCCAGGCGGCCCCTGGCAATGCCTTGCCCGGCGAGATGGTGCGGGTGAAATCCACGGTGCGGCCGTGGATTTCAACCTGGATGTTGCCCGCCAGATGGGCGGCTGCGGCGGGCAGCCGGTCGAGTGACGGGCCGGCGGCGGCGTGCTTTAGGTCGATGGCCGAGTCGAAGCGGGCGTTGAGGGTAACGCGCAGCAGGTGGCCGGCGGTGACCACCTCGCAACTGGAGGCGGCGAGCTCGGGCGTTGCTGCCAGAAAGCCGGTGATCATGGTGCGGATGCCGGCGGCACCGCCGTAGGCCGACGCGACGGTTGCGGGCAGCGAACAGGTGATTTCCACCCGCCCGCTGCCATCGTTGGCCAGCCAGTATTCCTCCCGGCTGTCGATGCAGGATGCCAGCCCCGCCGCGACAGTTAGAACCAGGATCCGGAGGGCTGACTCCATCCGCGCCGTCGGCCTGCTAGACATCGCGGGGGGCGGCGGGTTCGTCCCGGGCGAGGGAGTCGAACAGGCGTGGCAGGTCGGGCAGGTCGGAGGCGGAGCGGGCGCGTTGCGCGGCGAGGACACGGTCGTGGTGATAGAGAAAGACCCCGGGCATTTGCCGGCCATCACCGGCGAGGTGGCCGACCCCGCAGCCCTTGACGATTGAGAGCAGGCCGTGCCACCAGACGCGCGGTCCGAGCAGTTCGCGGACGCCGCCTTGGGCCAGGCCGAAGGCGCGGTAGAGTTCTCGGAGCGGGTCGGCGATGCGGGTGACCTCGCCGCGGCCGGTGAGGTAAGGGAGTTCGGCACCGCTGGGCATCATGTGAACCAGCACCAGTTCGGCACCGTGGGATTTGGCCAGTTGTTGGATTTCCTGGAGGCCGCGCAGGAGTTGGCGGGTGAAGGTGCAGCCGAAATGGCGGAGAAAAACCAGCACCAACACCCGGGATTCCGAGGCCTCGGCGAGGGTTTCGCCGGTGGAGAGGCGGCAGGTTGCGGCCGCACTTTGAATTTTGACGCGCGCCGCCGGTCCCGGAAGGCCGCCAAGATCCGCACGGGCCATGGGGGGGTGCGGGCCGCACCGTTGGTTTTTGCAGTCGGGCATGGTGGCAATGGTAGGCGGCATCCGCGCTCACGCAAGGCGGCAGTTGCGCGCGGCGCGCGGCGCTATTCCATGCGAATCACCGTGGCCACCGGGTCCGGCAATGCGGCGAGAAGGGCAGCGGGTTGCATCGTGGGTTTTCGAGGGACATCTGCTACTGCATCGGGCTGGCGGTTGTTTCGCGCACCCAGGCAGCGGGCCGGTGATGATTTTCGGCTTCCGCATGTCCGGCCTGGCCGCTACGCTTTATGGATGCGCTACGCCCAACGCCTGCAACAACGGATCAAAAAAACCGGCTCGCGCCTGTGCGTCGGGCTCGACCCGCGTCCCGGCGAGGGCGGCGCCGCCTTCGCCCGCGATTTCCTCCACCAGGTGGTGCAGGAAACCGCCGTCTGGGCCGCGGCCTTCAAGCCGAACATGGCCTACTTCGAAGCCATGGGCATCGAGGGAATCCAGTTGCTGGAGGATCTGCTGACGGCCGTGCCGGCCGACGTGCCGGTGATCCTCGACGCCAAGCGCAGTGACATCGGCGAGACCCAGAAATATTACGCGCAGGGGTATTTCGGCCGCTGGAATGTCGATGCGGTCACGCTCAACCCGTTCCTCGGTTATGATTCGATCGAGCCGTTTCTCGATTGGGAAGGGAAGGGGATCTATCTGTTGGCGGTCACCTCCAACGCCGGCTCCGGCGATTTTCAGCGGCAGAAACTCGCCGATGGCCGCTCGGTTTTCGAGTTGGTCATCGCGCTGGGCGAGCGCGCCCGCGCCGAGGGGCGCAAGACCGATGTCGGCTACGTGGTCGGCCTGACCAACGCCGCCGAGGTGCTGGAAAAATTTCCAGACGCGCCGCTGTTGGTGCCGGGGCTGGGTGCCCAGGGCGGTGATCTGGCGGCGCTGGCGGCGGCGGCGCGCACCGCGCCCGACGTGATCAATGTGTCGCGCGGCATCCTGTATGCCGGGGACGAGCGCGGTTTCGGCGCCCGCGCCATGGACTGGGCGGAGAAAATCGCGGCCGCCTTTCCGGTGGCCTGAGGCGGATTTCTGTCCCTTGCCGCACGCCGGGCATTGCCACGGCGCCGGATCTTCCTATCATACGGCCCGTTATGAGCACCCTTGAATCATCCCTCGCCTCCGCCGTCGCCAGCGGCCAGCTGCTGGCCGCCGCCCAATCCAACATTCAGGCCCTGCTCGCCGGCACCACCAGCGAGGTGGCCGCCCACGCCGTCGCCGAGCTGGCCGCGGCCGGGGAATGGGACGAACTCAACGACCGGTTTTTCAAGACCCTTGCCTTCGGCACCGGCGGCCTGCGCGGGCGCACGATCGGCCGGGTGGTCACCGTGGCGGAACAAGGCGGCGGCGGCCCTAACGGCCGTCCGGAGCACCCCTGCGTCGGCACCGCCACCATGAATTTCTACAACCTCAGCCGCGCCGTGCGCGGGATGATCGCCTACGCCAAGTCCTACGTTGGAGCGGGGCGCAAGCCGGTGCTGGTGTTTGCCCATGACACCCGGCATTTCTCCCGCGATTTCGCCGAGTTCTGTGCCAAGGTCTGCTCGGACCTCGGCTGCGACGCCTATCTGTTTGATGGTCCGCGCTCGACGCCGCAGCTCTCGTTCGCGGTGCGCGAACTCCGCGCCGATGCCGGCGTGGTCCTCACCGCCAGCCACAACCCGCCCCACGACAACGGCTTCAAGGCCTACTTCGACGACGGCGCGCAAATCATCGGCGAGCAGGCCGCCGGCATCGTCCGCGAGGTCAATGCCATCACCCGCGAAGCCTACGAAGCGCTGCCGGCCGAGCACCGCGGCACCATCACCACCCTCGGTGCCGACATGGACGCGCGCTATGTCGCCCGCATCAAGACCCTGCTGCTCCGCCCGTCGTTGCTGGTAGGCGCCTCGACCAAGATTGTTTTCACCAACCTGCATGGCACCGGCGGCCATATCAACGTGCCGCTGTTGCGCGGCTTCGGCTTCGACGTGCTGACCGTTGCGGAGCAGGACGTCCAGGATGGCCGCTTCCCGACCGTGGAGTCACCCAACCCGGAAAACGCCCCCGCCCTGAAGCTGGCGATCGAGCTCGCTGAGCAAACCGGCGCCGAGATCGTCATCGGCACCGACCCCGACGCCGACCGCATGGGCGTGGCGGTGCGCGATGCCTGCGGCAAAATGGTCCTTCTAACCGGCAACCAGATCGGCTCGCTGATGGCCTGGTATCGCCTCAAGACGTGCTTTGAGCTCGGCTGGCTCACCGATGCCAACCGCAGCCGCGCGGTGCTCGTCAAAACCTTCGTCACCACCGAACTCCAGCGCGCCATCGCCGACGGCTTCGGCGTCGGCATCGTCGACACCCTGACAGGCTTCAAATACATCGCCGGCAAACTGCGCAAATACGAGGAGGCGATCCCGGCCGACAAGAAGGGCGACTATCGCGCGCTCAGCGAGGAGCAGACCCGCCTGCTGCGCCTCGAATATTCGCGGTTCTTCGTCTTTGGCGGCGAGGAAAGTTATGGGTATCTCGGGTCCGACTCGGTGCGCGACAAGGACGCCAACGGTGCCACCCTGATGTTCGCCGAAGTCGCCGCCTACGCCAAGTCCCTCGGCCAGGCCGTCACCGACCTGCTCGATGGCATCTATGCCGAGTTCGGCTATCACCTGGAAATCGGCAAGTCGCTGGTCATGGAAGGTGCCGACGGCGCGACCAAGATCCAGGCACTCGCCAATTCGTATGCCGAGAATCCGCCGGCCTCAGTCGATGGTTCCGCGGTTCTGCGGGTCCGCGATTTCGCCCGCCAGGACCTTTACGACCAGGAGGGCGATCTGCTGCCCAAGGAAAAAATGCTCTTCGTCGATCTCGAGGACGGCCGCTCGTTCGCCGTGCGCCCGTCGGGCACCGAACCGAAAATCAAGTTCTATCTCTTCGGCAAGGCCGCGCCCGACGGCGATCTAATCGACCACAAGACGCAGGTCCGCGACAGCCTCGCCCGGCTGTGGTCGTGGATCGAAGCCGACGCCGCGCGACGCTAGCCCGGGGGATGGGCGCTGCCTCAGAACGCGCGCAGCATGGCGATGGTTTCGGAGAGCTTGGCAGCGGGGGCGGCGGCCTGCAGGCGGGGGAACCGGCGTCCTTCCAGCAGGATGTAATCGCCGTGGCGGTGGAGCATGAGCCGCTGGCTGGAAATCTCCACCGAGGCGATGTCCTCGCGGGCGGCCAACGCCTTGATGCGCGCGATCTGCAGCAGGTTGGCGGCGGGGTCCGGCAGGCGCCCGAAGCGGTCGCGCCAGGATTCCTCCAAGGCGTCGACGGCTTTGTCGGTGACCGCTTCAGCGAGCTCGCGATAGGCGGCGATGCGGACCCGGGTGTCTTCCAACCAGGAGGCCGGCAGGAATGCCGGCAGGGATTGCGGATCGGCTGCGGCTGGACGATTGAGAAAGCCGGCCTCGGTCGGGATGATGAAGTCCGCCTTGAAGGTCGCCTCGCCGTGGGGCGCGTCCTGGCGGCCTTTGAGCCGCTCGACCGACTGGCGCAGCAGCTGGCAGTAGAGCTCGAAGCCGATCTGCGAGATCTGGCCGGACTGCTTGGTTCCTAACAAGTTTCCGGCGCCGCGGATTTCCAGGTCGCGCATGGCGATTTTGAAGCCTGAGCCCAGCGCGGTGTATTGTTTGATGGCGTGGATGCGCTTGCGGGCGTCGCCCACGGTCATCAGGTCGCGCGGCAGCAGCAGGATGGCGTAGGCTTGCTCGCCGGCGCGGCCGACGCGGCCGCGCAGCTGATAGAGGTCGGCCAGCCCGAAGCGGTCGGCGCGGTCAATCAGGATGGTGTTGGCGTTGGGGATGTCGATGCCGGTCTCGATGATGGTGGTGGCCAGCAGCACGTCGGCCTGGCCGGTGACGAAGGTGTGCATGACGAGTTCCAGGTCGTCCTTGTCCATTTGGCCGTGGCCGATGACGATGCGCGCCTCGGGGACGAGTTCGCGGATGCGGGCGGCGGTCTGCTCGATGGACTTGACCCGGTTGTGGAGGAAAAACACCTGGCCGCCGCGCTTCATCTCGCGGCGGATGGCGTCGCGGATAACCCGCTCGTCGTAGGCGCAGACGGTGGTGGCCACCGGCACCCGGTTGGGCGGCGGGGTGTCGATGGTGGACATGTCGCGCGCGCCCATCAGCGCCATGTACAGCGTGCGCGGAATCGGCGTGGCCGAGAGTGTCAGCACGTCCACCTGCCGGAATAACTGTTTGAACTTTTCCTTGTGGGCGACGCCGAAGCGCTGCTCCTCGTCGACGACGACCAGCCCGAGGTCCTTGAAATGCACGTCGCCCGAGATCAGGCGGTGGGTGCCGATGACGAGGTCCACCGAGCCATCGGCGAGGCCGGCGATGGTGTCGCGGATTTCGGCGGGCGTGCGGAAGCGGTTGAGCAGCTCGACGCGGATCGGATAGTCCGACATGCGTTCGCGGAAGGTGCGCCAATGTTGTTCGGCGAGCACGGTGGTGGGCACCAGGATGGCGGCCTGCTTGCCGCTGGTGATGGCTTTGAAGGCCGCGCGGATCGCCACCTCGGTCTTGCCGAAGCCGACGTCCCCGCAGATCAGGCGGTCCATCGGCCGCGGCGACTCGAGGTCGTGTTTGGTTTCCTCGATGGCGCGGCGCTGGTCGGGGGTTTCGGTGTAGTGGAACGAGCGCTCGAATTCCCACATCCACTTGCTGTCGGGCGGATGGGCGAAGCCCGGCTCGTGCTGGCGCTCGGCCTGCACCCGCAGCAGCTGCGCGGCATAATCGAGGATCGACTTTTCCGCCGCCTTGCGCGCGGTTTTCCAGGCGGCGCCGCCGAGTTTGTTGAGGTCGGGTGCCTTGCCGCCGATGCCGATGTACTTGCCGACCAGGTGGGCCTGCTCGAGCGGCACGCCTAACAACCCTCCGTCGCGGTATTCCAGCACCATCTCCTCGCCATCATCGCCCTGCTGGATGCCGCGGAAGCGGGCGATGCCGTATTCGTAGTGGACGACCAGGTCGCCCTCGTCCATCTCGTCGAGGGTGGCCCTTGCGCGGGCGGTGCGGGCCTTGTCGAGGGTGCTGCGGCGCGCGGTGCCGGGCGTGCGGTAGCGGCCGAAGAGCTCGGAGGACGACAGCACGGCGAGCTTGGTGAGCGGCACGGTGAAGCCGGCCACGAGTTCGCCGCGCAGCGGGACCAGGCCGAGGTCGCGTTCAAGGTCCTTGCCGGCGAGTTCGGCGAAGCGCTCGCGCTCCCCGTTGTTAGAAAACACCATCGCCACCTCCCAGCCGTCGCGCCGCCAGTCATTGAGTTGGCGGAAGAAGTGATCGCGGCGCAGTTCCTCCAGCACGAAGTCGCCGGCCTCGAAGGTGCCCAGCGGGCTGCCGAAGGTGGCGAGGGTGAAATCCTCCTCGGCATTGAACCGGGCGGCCCCCTCGACGATGCGCACGTCGGGCAGCGCGATCTCCGCGCCTAACGAAACGACCAGGTCACCGGCGCGGCGGTAGTCGGCGACGGTGGCCTCGGTGGCCGGTTCCGCTAGCAGCAAATCGGCTTCCGGCAACTTGTGGGTCGAGGCCTGCGAGTCGAGGTCGAACTCGCGGATCGATTCGAGCTCGGTGTCGAAAAACTCGAGGCGCAGCGGCTTGGCGGCCTGCCAGGCAAACAGGTCGAGGATCCCGCCGCGCACCGCGAACTGGCCGCGGGCGGCGACGGTGGGGACGCGTTGGTAGCCGTTGTCAGTTAGGGTTTTCGCCAGTTCGGCGGGGTCGAGCTGGGTGGCGGGCTTGAGGGTGGTGCGCGACGAGCGCAGGGCGGCGGGTGAGGGGGCCTTGCCGGCAAACGCGTCGCTGCCGCAGAGCACGGTGCAGGCGTCGGCGCGGGCGAGGATTTCCAACACCGCGAACCACTCGGCGGCGGATTCCGGATCGGCGAGCGTGCCGTCACTGCCGGCCGCCGGCGGATCGGGCAGGACCAGCGCGTTGACGCCCCAGAGTTCCATCTCCGCGGCGAGGCGCTCGCGGTGGCGCGGGACATCGCAGACCAACCACAGACGAGGTTGGTTCCGATCGCGCGCAGCCAGGCAGACGAGCGCGGCTAGAAAGGCGTGGGAGGACTCGGCGGCGTGATCGAGCACAAGTTCAGATCCGCCGGTGGCCAACGGGGCCAGGCGCGCAGCTAAATCCGGGTGGTTGACGGCGCGGCGGAGCCAGCCGTGTGCGGGATCGTCCGGGTGGGACACTCCATAGCCATAGGCGCGCAGCCCCGCCACCGCAAGCCGGATGTGGCAGCCGGGCTAGCTCCGTGAGAGTGTGGCAGATGCAGGCTGAAGCCTGCGCTCCGTCAATAAATCACTGTTAGATGGTCGCCAACCTGCCTGGCAGATGCAGGCTGAAGCCTGCGCTCCGTCAATAAATCACTGTTAGATGGTCG